>CAZRNW010000186.1:0-7087 GCA_964601535.1 uncultured Flavobacteriaceae bacterium | reverse complement strand
CTTGGGCGGCGGCGCGCCGGGATTCCTCGATGAGGAAAAGATATCCTTCCTTTCTTACTGCAATTCCATAGTTTCTTCCTGCCGGCAAAGTCACTAAATATTTTCCAGTTGTGCTGTTTGATTTGAATGTTGCCAATAAAGCATTTTTATCGTTATCAATTAAATCAATCGATGCTTCCAATACGGCATTTGTTTTGGCATCGGTAATTACCCCTTTTAACAGGGCCATTTTCGGGCCTTTACTTTCAACTGCGGCTTCTGTTTTTAAATTCGAAATCGGATTTGCAGCCATTGCCAAAAGTTGGTCTTCGGTATTTAATAAGGGTTGCTTCTCAGGTCCCAAAATAGTTAAACGGTAAATATCTTGACCTCCATAGCCTTTTCCGCTCGCGCTGGCATAAAAAGCATGACGACCATTAGCTGCCAAAACAAAAAACACGTCGTCGTCAGGTGTATTAATTGGAATACCCATATTAATAGGCTGTGTCCATTTTCCGTTTTCGAAAGTTGTTTTAAAAATATCGTAACCACCAATTGAGCCTGCGCCTTTTGATGAATAGTACATTGTTTTACCGTCAGGCATCATGTAAACACCATCTTCGTCATAGGCAGTATTTATTGGCGGACCAACATTTACGGCTCTTTCAAATTTTCCTTTTTCACTGATTGGTGAATAATAAATATCATGCCCTCCTAATCCATCTTTTCTGTCGGTACTCACAAAATATAAAGTTTTGCTGTCGTATGAAAAAGAAGCAGAGGCTTCGTGACCATCCGTGTTAATGGCTTTTCCCAAGTGCTCAGGTTTAGTCCACATAGCTCCCATTAATTCCGACATAAATAAATCTCCGCCTTTAGTAGCGCCATCGTAAGTAATTAATTTTTGTCCGTCGGGTGATAAACAAATAGCCGCGTTGTGTAATTCTAGATTTACGGGAGTTCCAATGTTTCTTGCGTTCGTCCATTTTTTACCATTTTTGGTTGACATCCAAATATCTTCGTAAGGTAAATTATCTTCTTCGCTTAAACCAGCACTCACGCCTCCGGGACGACGGGAAGTAAACATCATAATACTTTGGTCGGCTGTAATTACCGGTGAATAATCACTGTATGAAGAATTAATTTCAGGCCCTACATTATCAATAAACACCCGAACCGGATTTTTTGCAAGCTCCATTCCTGTTTTACATTCTTCTATACGCTTTGTAGCTTTTTCTATATCTTCTTTATGCTTGCTGCCAATGGTTGCGATAAATCCCTGATATTCTGTGATCGCTTTTTCCCATTCTGATCTTAAGTGATAAACCCAGCCGGTATGATATCTTACTCTTTCATCAACAGCAGGATTTAAATTATAGGCCTTCGTAATGTATTCGTAAGCCTTTCCTTTTTCGTGTGTTTGTAAATAAGCAACGCCAAGCCTGTAATTAATAAGCGCGTTATTCGGATTAAAATTCTGAGCCTTTAAATAATGGGGGATAGCAACAGGATAAACATTCGCCTGATTTAAATCCCAGATAGCATCACCTTCACGGATTTCTTTAATCACTTCTTTTAATTCATCCTTTCTGTCAGGAAAATTCTTTTTTTCGAATTCAACATTCTGCTGAGCGATATTGAAAAACGGTAAAGATAAAACCGATAGTATGTAAATTAATTTCTTCATATATATTATTCGCTACAGTCTCCGTTAATAAATGATTTTGCTGCGGTCACGCCAAGTTCCAAAGCTTTTTTCCAATCCTGACAACTACCGTCTTCTTCTCTCAACATCTGTCGTGCAATACCACGGTTATAATAAGCCGGACCGTTTTTTGCATTTAATTGAATAGCTTTATTGGCCATGTCTCTTGCTTTTGCGTATTCCTTTGTTTTAATAAAAACTGAAGCAAGTCCATTGTAGGCCGAAGAATTATTCGGATCTTTTTTCAAGACTTCTTCGAAATCGGATTGTGCGTTTTTTGTACTTCCGTTTTCTAAGCGTGCTGCACCTCTGTTGTTTTGCGCGATAAAATATTTTGGATTGGTTTGGAGGGCTTTATCAAATGATTCGATCGCTTTAGGCAAATTTTTATTTTCTCGGTATGCCGAGCCTAAGTTGTTATAAATAAATGCCTGATTCGGGTCAAGGCTGATTGCTTTTTCGTAATCTGCAATTGCGCCTGGCAAATCTTTCATGGCACGTTTTGCACTTGCGCGGTCGTTATAGGCATAAGCATAATCTGCTTTTGCAAGTATGGCTTTACTGTAACTATCAATAGCGGCCTTATATTCACCCGTTTCATACAGCAACAAGCCTTTATAATAACTTGCATCAGAATGATTAGGGTTTAATCCGATGCATTTATCTAATGCAACTAATTGGGAATCTTTTTTATTTTCTTCAAAGAAAATTAAACTCTTTGTGAAATATGCCTCTGCATTTTGTGGCGTGAGTTTAATTACGGCATTAATATCAGAAGTCGCTTCAACATAACGTTTTGCTCTTGTTAAGGCAACGGCGCGGTTAATCAGCGCTTTATCGAATGTTGGTTTAGCGGTAATGCTCTTGGTAAAAAAATCGATGGCAGAAGTATAATCGTTAGCCTTTAATTTCTCTAAGCCAAAATTATAATCTGCTTCTGCTTGTTGGTCCGGTGTTAGTACGGATGCTACTTTAACAGTGTCCTGCGAAAACAGGGAATAGTTAAAAATGCACAATAACACAATAAATAGTTTTTTCATGTAGGCTGAATTGTTGTGACTAAAATACAATATTTTATTATAAAGTCACTATCTTTATTGCATACCGTTTATGCACAAAAAATTAATATTTGTTCTGATAATTAGCATGTTATTTTCGAATTGCTCCTTATTTGTTCCGGGTGCCAAGAAACTCAACCGCAGATCACTTAAAAAACACCCGCAATATGACGTTGCGATAGTTCCCGGTGTTCCGTTTAAGGAGCCTCAATGGGACGGGCCGATGATGTTCCGTTTGATTTGGGCTGTACATTTATATAAAAGAGGTTATGTGAAAAATCTGATGATGAGTGGCGGGGCCGTTTATACGCCTTATGTAGAAGCAGAAATTATGAAACAATATGCAATAGCCATGGGCGTTCCTGCTGAACATATTTTTATTGAATCGAAAGCCGAGCACAGTACAGAAAATGTTTGGTACGGTTATCTTTTGGCGAAACAAAAAGGGTTTAAAACAATTGCTTTAGCCAGTGATCCCTTTCAGTCGAAACTTTTATACCGCTTCGTTAAAAAAAGAACAAAAGGCATGGGCATTTTACCCGCAATAATGGATACAACCCGCACTTATTCACATGAGGCCCTGCCGATAGAATACAAACATCTTAAACTTGAAAATTTTGTTCCGATAACTGAAAGACAAAGCCTATGGAAACGCTTAAGGGGAACTAATGGGAAGAATATCAATTATAAGGACACTGTTTATTAGAAGAGATGATAGATAATAAATGATGAGGTATATGCCAATCCCGTCATATAAAACAATTGTATAAACATCCATTTCACGCTTTTGGTTTCACGGTATACCACCGCCATTGTACTCATGCATTGCATAGCAAATGCATAAAACACCAATAAGGATAAACAGACTGCCATATTGTATTTGGGTTTACCGTCGGAATCTCTTTCCAAAACAAGTTTCTGTCTTACAGAAGTTATGTTCTCCGAATCATTCGCACTGTAAATTGTTGCCATGGTACCAACAAAAACTTCGCGGGCTGCAAAAGAAGTAATTAAAGCGATGCCTATTTTCCAATCAAATCCTAACGGTGCAATTAAGGGTTCTATTTTTTTTCCGAGCCATCCCGCATAGGAAGCCTCGAGTTTTTCTGATTGTATTTTTTTTAGTTCTTCGGGATTAGAAACACTGCTTGCATATTTATCTTCAATTTTCTCAAATGCATCACCCGGACTATGCGAACTCAAAAACCAAAGTACAATTGAAACAGCAAGAATAATTTTTCCAGCTTCCCATAAAAACACTTTTACTTTTTCAACCACTATAACTCCTATGCTTTTCCATTGCGGCATTCGGTAAACCGGCATTTCCATTATGAAATAACTTTTCTCTTTTGTTTTTACAATCAATTTTAAAATAAATGCTGTTGCAAGGGTGGCAACAAAGCCAAGTAAATACATGCCTAACAAAATCATTCCCTTTAAATTAAAAATGCCCAGCACCGCATCATCCGGAACCATTAATGAAATTAATAAAGTGTAAACCGGCAATCGTGCGGAACAACTCATTAAAGGAATGGTGAGAATAGTAATTAGGCGCTCTTTGTAATTGCTGATGGTGCGCGTTCCTAAAATAGAAGGTACCGCACAGGCAACTCCGCTTATAATTGGAATAACTGATTTACCATTTAATCCGAAGCGCCGGAAAATTTTATCCATAATAAAACTAACCCTCGCCATGTATCCGGAATCTTCCAATATGCCAATGAAGAAAAACAAGAGTGCGATTTGAGGAATAAAAACTACAATACCGCTTAATCCTGCCATTACCCCATTCACCAATAAATCATTTAATTGTCCCTGAGGAAGTGCTCCCGCCATTTTTCCCATCAGAAAAGAAAAAGAATTTTCAATCCATGTCATAGGAAATTCAGCAATAAAGAAAATAGACTGGAACACGGCAAACAGAACCAATAACAAAATACCATATCCTAAAACAGGATGGGTAATTAATTTATCGGCTTTATCGGAAACGCTTCGGGTTGCATTATTGGGTAAAGTAACGGCTTTGGTAAAAATATAATTGATAACGTTATAGCGGTAAAGGCTGTCCATTTCTTCGAAGGCATACAATTTACTTTTATACGCTTCGTCCGCCTCAAATTGTTTACTGATAATGTTTTTAAATCCTTCCTGCCCGAGTTCGCCCGATTTATTCACATCATAAAATAAATTTTCAGAAACTGATGCTTCGGTAACTTTATTTTTTAATTCATCTGTTCCTTGTCCGCTTCGTGAATTAACACAAACAATTGTTATGCCCAATAAGCGGCTTAATTCTTCAGTATTAATTTTTATTCCTAATGCCTCTGCTTCATCAATCATGTTCAACACAAGCACGGTCGGGATTTTTAAATCGATAACTTGTGTTGCCAAAAACAAATGGCGTTTCAAGTTAGAAGCGTCGGTAACAACCACGGCGACATCAATATCTTTTTCCAATAAAACTTTGCAAGCTACTTCTTCATCAAGTGATTTAGGATACAAACTGTAAGTGCCGGGTAAATCAGTTATGCTAAGTTTAACCCCGGTTTTTGTTTTAGTAACGCCAACGTGTTTATCGACGGTTACTCCCGGATAATTTCCTGTTTTTTGATTGAGCCCGGTTAATGCATTGAACAAAGTTGTTTTGCCGGAATTAGGATTTCCTAAAAGCGCAACAGAAATTGATTTACTTTTTATTTGAGGAGAAACGGTTTCCATTTTAATCCTCTAACACCACCGTGGAAGCTTCTTCTTTCCGCATACTAAGTTCGTAGCCCGAAATTTCGATGGCAATTGGGTCGCCCAAAGGAGCAATTTTTGTAAGTGTGATTTTTTCTCCGGGCAGGCAGCCCATTTCAATTAATTTTAAAGCCAAATCCCTTTTGCTAAGAGACTTAATTATGCCGCTTTCGCCAACCTTTAATTTATCGAGGGTTTTCATTGGTGTAAAGTTACATTTTTCTAAGGTTTTTTGATACCTTAAATAGGGTATAACTAGACCAGTTTTCCTTCGAAAATCAATTTATCGGGTGTGTAAGCCAAATGATTGAGTCCGGTGTTTTTACCCTGAATAAAACCACCGAATTTGTCTTCAATTCCTAATGCCTCAGCGCCGTTATAAGTGGCCCATTTTAAAGCGTCTTCAATTTTTACCCAATTAAAATTTTTAAGCAAAGCGTTAATTTCGCTAACCATTGATAATGATTTGTTGCTGGCTAAACTATCGGTGCCGATTACCATTTTACAATTCTGCTCAATAAAATCTCCCAGTTTTGGTACGATATTTTCTATGTATAAATTAGCATTCGGACATAAACACCAATATAATTCTTCATGAAATCTTTTAGCCCAGACAATATCTTCTTTTTTTGTAAAGGTATTATGCACCAACAATAAATTTTTTGCCGGCGACAAATGCGGTAAATAACTTTGAAGTGAAGATGTTTTTTCCCCCTGAAAAAAAGCAATATTCATTCTCAGAAATTCATACAGTTCAGTAAAAATTCCTTCTTTGCTTTTAAAAAATAAATCTTCTTCGGCGTGTTCCTGATTATGAATGCTCAGAGGGAATTTTGTGTCTCTAACATCGCCGCTTATTTTTTCCAGTAATGGTTCTGAAACACTGTATGGTGCGTGCGGTACCAATGAGTTTTTCAAATCCATACGGCTTGCTCCGCGCTGCAATTCTTTTCCCATGGCAAAAACATATTCGGCCTGCTCAGGATCAAAACCAATCAATTCAAGAAAGGTGTGATAAAATATCCGGCTTTTTTGTTTTACTTCAAATGAATCAACGGTGTTCGAAATATCACCAACTGCAACAATTCCATTCTCCCACATAAATTTATCGGCAGTAACGATTGCATTTTGAATTTCTTGTTTATCAAAGGAACGCCGTTTGGTGATTATTTCCTTCGCAAAATTCAAGAGTCCGCTCTTTTCAGGAATAACGCCTTTCATATGGCTTAATTCTAAATGGCAGTGGGCATTCACAAATCCCGGGCAAATAATGCCTTCGTAATGTTCTATTTCTTGCTTCCTTATTGTTTTTCTCTTCGCAAACTCCACAAAACAATTATTCTCATCAAAAACAAGAACAGGATTGTCATTTAAGAATTGTTTGCCGTCGAAAACATATGTAGCTGAGATAAAACGCATGCGGTAAAGATAATAAAAGCCTAATAATAGTCGTATCTTTGCGCTATGTCAAAAAAGGACATAAGAAAGCTTAGTCTGGAAGAACTTGCCCAACTGGTAAAACAAAAGGGCGAGCCTGCTTTCCGTGCCAAACAAATTTATGATTGGTTGTGGGCGAAACGAGCTGTTACTTTTGAGGACATGAGTA
>CAZRNW010000185.1:0-7100 GCA_964601535.1 uncultured Flavobacteriaceae bacterium | reverse complement strand
TGCGTGGTCGTCCTCATAAAGAAATTTCTGTAAAATTCCTTGCGCAGATTATTCAGGCGCGTATGGAAGAAATTCTTGAATTCGTTTTATTCGAAATTAAAAATTCAGGATTCGAGCGTAAACTTTCTGCAGGTATTGTTGTAACAGGCGGAGGTTCTATGTTAAAACATTTACCGCAATTGGTAATGTTAACTACAGGAATGGATTGCCGTATCGGTACACCAAACGAACATTTATCGGCTGCTGATGACGAATTAAAAAATCCTTTGTATGCTACCGGTATCGGATTAGTGATGAAAGGCATTGAAAAATACGAGCGCGAAGCACGCAAAGGCGCTAATAATACTAAAGTTGCTGTTGAAGCAGTTGTAGAAGAAAAAGCAAAAGAAGACAAAAAAGTAACCGACCACTCTACAAAAAAATCGGGCACTTTCTTCGATACTTTAATTACACGCGCTAAAGACTGGATGAGCGACGATATCGAATGATGAAGTACGAATAAAAAAATAAAAATAACAGATAACCAATAACTAATAACTAATAACCAACAACTAATAACATACCAACCATGATGCAATTTGAATTACCACAGGACGAAAGCTCAATCATAAAAGTGATTGGCGTAGGCGGCGGCGGAAGCAATGCCGTAAACCACATGTACCGCTTAGGTATTAAAGGTGTCGACTTTATTATTTGCAACACCGATAAACAAGCATTGGACAAAAGCCCTGTGCCTAACAAAATACAATTGGGTAATAACCTTACTAAAGGGTTGGGTGCAGGCTCAATTCCTGATGTAGGTCGTGATGCAGCGTTAGAGTCTGTGGAAGATGTGCGTAAATATTTCGAAGATAATACGCAGATGGTATTTATTACTGCAGGTTTAGGCGGCGGAACCGGAACAGGCGCTGCTCCTGTAATCGCATCGGTTGCGCGTGAATTGGGTATTTTAACTGTTGGTATAGTTACAATTCCGTTTGCATTCGAAGGTAAAAAACGCCGTCAGCAAGCTGAAGCCGGCTTGGAAGAAATGAAAAAGTATGTAGATACTTTATTAGTTATTGGTAACGATAAATTGCGCGAAATATACGGCAACTTAAAAATGAGCGAAGCTTTTGCTCATGCCGATGATGTATTAACAGGCGCTGCAAAAAGTATAGCTGAAATTATCAGTTTACACATGCATGTGAACGTAGACTTTAACGATGTAAAAACCGTAATGAAAGACAGCGGCGTTGCCATTATGGGTTCTGCAGTAGCAAGCGGCGAGAAACGTTCGTTGCGTGCAGTTGAAGAGGCTTTAAATTCTCCATTGTTAAATGATAATGATATATGCGGTGCACGTCATGTGTTATTGAATATCATGAGCGGAAGTGATGATATCGATATGGATGAGTTTGGAGAAATTACTGATTACATTCAGGAAGCAGCAGGTGGTACTGCAGAATTAATTACAGGTTACGGTACCGATCCTTCGTTGGGTGATAATGTATCAGTGACTATTATAGCAACCGGTTTCAAAACAAGTGCTGTCTCAGGTTACGAGCCGCCGGTTATTAAGGAGCGTAAAATTGTAGACCTTGACCAAAAAGAAACGAAGGAAGAAACAAAACAAACCAATATCATTGACGAAATTAAAAACAATGAGCCGTTTGTATTTATGAAAGAGGAAAAAACAGAAACTCCTTCTGTAAACATTATGCCTGAATTTAAGGAAGAAACAGAAGTTGATTTCACGGTAACAAATACTGAGATCACTTCTGAAAAGAATGAAGAAGTAGTTTCTGAAAACACAAATACAACTGAATTCACTTTCACCATTAAAAACGAAACTGAAGAGAGTAATGAAGTTAAGAATGAAGAAACTGTTTCACGTGAAGAGCAAATCAAGTTGGCTCAGGAGCGTATCCGTAAACTGAAGGAAATCACTCTTAAAATGAAGAGTCCTGATGGTTTAGCGATGTTAGAGAAAGAAACAGCCTTCTCACGTAAAAATATCACATTAGAGAACAAGACTCCGTCTACCGATTCTGAGATTTCACGTTTTACTTTATCTGAGTCAGAAGACAAGAAAATCGAGATTCGTCCGAATAACTCTTTCTTACACGATAACGTAGATTAATCTTCTTATAATAGCTTGAAACCCCGACCGAAAGTCGGGGTTTTTGCTTTATAGGGGTTTTAATGTAAATTAGCCTAAAATTTAACACCATGAGTTTCGAAGATAAAATCAATGGCGATATCAAAACCGCCATGTTAGCCAAGGATAGCAAAAAACTGGAAGTTTTAAGAGCTATCAAAAACGTAGTTATTATTTTAAAAACATCGCCTGAAGGAATATCGGATGATGCTATTCTTAAATCTATCCAAAAGGAAGTTAAGAAGCGTAAGGAATCTGCCGAAATATTTATTCAGCAAAACCGTATTGATTTAGCGGATGTGGAATTGTATCAGGCTTCTGTGATGGAAACATATTTACCGCAACAAATGAATGAGGCTGAAATAAGAGTTCATTTGCAAAAAATCATTAGTGAAACAGGTGCCTCTTCTCCTGCTGATATGGGGAAAGTAATGGGAGCGGCCACAAAAGTATTTGCTGGTAAAGCTGATAATAAAATTGTTTCACAATTAGTAAAAGAACTTCTAACTAAATAATTGTCATTTCTCGACTTCGCTCGAAATGACAAAGTTGTCAAGTCGAGCGGAGGCGAGACCAACCATTAATAATTAATTTGAAATACATACTTATATTTTCTTTCTTCTGCGCTTCACTTTTAAAGGCGCAGCAACCTCATGATGATTATGTATTGGAAAAACCAAGAGATTATAGCGTTGATCCCGCACTAAATGCAAATTACATTGAAATTTTAGGTAACAGCGGTTTTTTATTTTCATTGAATCTCGACCGGATTTTTTTATATAAACCAAAATTAAAAATTTCAGGTGCCGGAGGTGTTGCTGTAATGCCAAGCGGTCCACACCTTGAACAATCCTATTATGTAGCGAATAATTATATTTTATTTGATGGCGACCATCATTTGGAATTTGGTCCCGGTTTAACTTTATGGAGAAAGTACAATCCTGTTTGTAGCGATACAGCGCAATACCCTAAATACAATTGGGAAAGTATCTGGTTCGGCATGTTCCGTTTAGGTTACCGTTATAAAAAAAACGAAGAAGGTTTTTTTTTCAAAGCAGGATTAACGCCTTTTCCTTATCGAAAGTATGATTGTAAAAGTGAATTTTTACCCGAACACTGGAATATGTTATTCGGGATTGCTATTGGAGTGACGTATTGATTGCTATCTCTGAATCGAATTTCATTTTCAAAAAAATAATTCAGGGAAACTAGGTAGTGGCGTAATAGTTGGGAGTTGTTAGTTCGGAGTTGGGAGATTTGCTAATTAATATAGAGATACTACACCTAATTCTAAAACCATTTCGCTGATCATATCATGAACTCAAGACTACAAAATTTCTCGCTCCCAACTCCGAACTCTTCACTCCGAACTCACCGCACACTCTCACCGCAACCCGTATACACTTTATCGTTATAAGTAACAGTTACAAATCTGTTCTTTTTATTTCCGGCGGCATCTGTGCATTCTTTTTCTTCAATCTTTACATTCAAATGAACTTCTTTTCCACCCTCCGAATTTTTGTAAGAGAAACTGTAACCGCCGTTCAAATCAAAATATTTCGAAATGTTTTTGATTATTAAACTGTCTTTTCCGTAGTCAACCACCAGTTTAAATTTATCTGTAAAATATTCTGCCGTCCAGCCCGGTTCTGTACCGGAGGCTTTAAATATCAATTCAGATTCACCTTCCTGAGCCAACTTTTCGATGGCCTGTAAAGTACCGCCCATATCAGCTAATTCATTGGCAATATCAGTTGAATCCGCATCCATTTGTGCATCAATTTTTGCAATTTGCTCGCAATTGCTAAATGCAAAGGCGATGAAAGAGGCGAATAAGACTTTCTTCATTTATTTTCGTTTTAAAACTTTATTTACCGCACTCACAATATCAGTTGCGTCTAATCCGTATTTTTTCATTAATTCATCCGGCGTTCCGCTTTCACCAAAACTATCATTCACTGCAACAAATTCCTGAGGTGCCGGTGATTTGCGCGATAATAATTGAGCTACACTGTCACCCAAACCGCCATTCATCTGATGTTCTTCTGCAGTAACAACACATTTTGTTTTTGCAATTGATTTTAGAATTGCATCTTCATCCAATGGTTTAATAGTATGGATATTTATCACTTCAGCAGAAATGCCTAGCTGCGCAAGCATCGCTTCAGCCTCAATGGCTTTCCAAACTAAATGTCCTGTTGCAATAATTGTTACGTCGGTTCCTTCAATCATTTTTATAGCTTTACCAATTTCAAATTTTTGATCGGCAGGTGTGAAATTTGGAACTGTTGGTCGGCCAAAACGTAAATAAACCGGACCATTATGTTTCGCAATTGCGATTGTCGCAGCTTTCGTTTGATTAAAATCGCAAGGGTTAATTACTACCATACCGGGTAACATTTTCATTAAGCCGATGTCTTCAAGAATCTGATGTGTTGCACCATCTTCACCTAAAGTTAAACCTGCATGCGAGGCGCAAATTTTTACATTCTTTCCTGAGTAAGCAACGCTTTGGCGGATTTGATCGTAAACACGACCTGTACTGAAATTCGCAAACGTTCCAGTGAAAGGAATCTTTCCGCCAATGGTTAAACCGGCAGCGATGCCAATCATATTTGCTTCTGCAATTCCAACCTGAAAAAAGCGGTTCGGAAATTCTTTTGCAAAAGCATCCATCTTCAGTGATTCGGTTAAGTCGGCACATAATGCAACAACATCTGCATTTTGTTTTCCAACTTCTAATAAACCGGCGCCGAATCCCGAGCGGGTATCTTTTTTCTCAGTAAAAGTGAATTTGGTTGTCATAGTTTCTATTAACATCTTAATTTAATTTTAAGTTAGTGGTGATGCCCGAGCTAATGGCAAATTTACGCTCTATAGTTTTAATTGTTTCCTTGGTGTTTTCAAAACGGAATTCCATTTTGTAATTTCCCGGCTGCAAATAAATAATTTCATTTTGTAAAGCGTTATTCAGGTTGCAAACCCAGGTTACTTGTTTTCCATCATCTAAATAAATGCTTCCGAATCCTGTTCCGATTTTTGAAATGTAAACAGTGCCTGAAGTAGGCACTTTAATTGTGTTGGTAGTACTTTGTTTTATTTCAACAGCACTTAATTTTATTCTCGGTAAAGTTAGAATTTCCAAATCATATTTTCCAACAATGTACTTTTCTGTTTTCCCGAATTCATGTACGTTCAGTGTTTTCATGTCTCCTGATTTGCGGATAACAGTTGTAGGATAATATTTGCTCAACGGCCCATCTAATTCCAATTTCAAATAACCTTGCGGTGCATCCACAGGAATAACATTGTGTTTTCCTCTGGTAATTGTGATGTTATTTTTTTCAACCGGCGGAATAGTATGAACAGTAAGATTGTAAGTTACATCAGGATCTAAAACCAAAGTGTCAGGATTTCCACGGTGGTTAATCGTGTGCAGGTAATTGTATTTTATCTTATTATTATTCGCATCATAAAAAGTCATATTTACATCTGTTTCAGTTGGTTTTTTGCCAATGTCGAGCAAGTCAACTTCAACTGTAGTTTGAGAAAGTGCTTCAGTAATTACTAACTTCAAAACATCTTCAAAATTTGCTTCATTACTTACATCATAAAATTTACCCATGCAACCGAACACATCTGCAAACTTTACATCGAGTCCGACGCCAATTACAAATGGACGGAGAAAAATTCCTTTTTTCTGAAGTTGTATTGAAACTTCACATGGATTTCCGTTGCATTCTTCAATACCATCCGTAATTAAAACAACAATATTGCGGCAATTTGAACAAGGTGTAAAATCTGCTGTACATTCTCCTAAAGAATAAGCGATAGGCGTTGTTCCTTTTGGTTCTAATTTTTGAATGCGTTGTTTAATTAAAGTTGAATTTGTTTTTGTATTCCCGAACGGAACTTCCAGTTTTGAATCTTTACAGTCACGTTCTTTAAAAAAAGTAGTATGACCGTAACAGCGCAATGCTAATTCAAGATTAGGTAAATTTTTCAGACTATCTAAAAATTTCCCCATTACTTTTTTCGCGACTTCAATTTTAATATTGCTGTTCCACGGCGCGTACATACTGTAAGAATCATCGAAAATAAAGAGGATTCTATTTGTTGGTTGTGCTTGAAGTGAAAGAAGAGAAAAACAAAAACTAAGACACAGAACTTTGACATGATTTCTCAAAACAAAATTCTTAATTCTTAATTCTAAATTCATAATTCTTAATAATCTCCGATGGTTTCTTCGAGTTGCGCTAAAGCAGTTTTCAATTGCTCATCATTCGGCGCTTTACCATGCCATTTGTGCGAGCCCATCATATAATCAACACCGTAACCCATTTCGGTTTTTACTAAAATCATAACGGGTTTTCCTTTGCCAAGATACGTTTGTGCGTTTTTTATTCCTGCAATGACTTGTTCTAAATTATTTCCATCTGCAACTTCTAAAGTCTGCCAGCCGAATGCCTCGAATTTTGCTTTTAAATTTCCTAAAGATAAAATTTTGTCTACATCACCATCAATTTGTCTGCCATTATAATCAACTGCGGCAATGTAATTGTCTACCTTATTGGCAGCGGCATAAAGAGCCGCCTCCCAAATTTGTCCTTCCTGTAATTCACCATCACCGTGCAGACTATAAACAATACTCTTATCGTTATTTAATTTTTTAGTAAGTGCAGCACCAATGGCAACGCTCATGCCTTGTCCGAGCGAGCCGCTTGAAATACGAACGCCAGGTAAATGTTCGTGCGTAGTTGGATGTCCTTGTAAACGGGTATTTAATTTGCGGAAAGTTTTTAATTCTTCAACCGGAAAATAACCGCTGCGTGCCAATACACTGTAAAATACGGGAGAAATATGTCCGTTACTAAGGAAAAATAAATCTTCGCCTTTACCATCCATTGAGAATGATTTAGGATTGTGTTTCATAATATCGCAGTAAAGTGCGACAAAATAT
>CAZRNW010000184.1:0-7106 GCA_964601535.1 uncultured Flavobacteriaceae bacterium | reverse complement strand
AAGCCCGCCGATCGCCAACCGTGAAACCGTTATGCCCAATGCAAGACAACTATGATAAAGTGTATTCTGACAATATTGACTTTAATAACCTGGGTTACTTTATCGCCCGGACAAAACCTTGCGCCAAACCCTAGCTTTGAAGATACTATTCAATGTCCGATCAGCTTATCTGATTATGGCAGCGTAGTTAGTTGGTCTAGTTATTCTGAAAGTGTAGATTATTACAACACTTGTAATACAGATCCTTTTCCTTCTTGCGGAGTTCCTTCCAATTGGTATGGTTATCAAAATCCAAAGACCGGAAATGCATATTATGGGATGCTAACCTATGTAGGCAACTCCAGTTATAGGGAAATAATTGGAGGGCAACTCACTTCATCTTTAGTAATAGGTCAAAAATATTTTGCATCTATGAATGTATGCTCAGCAAACATTACAATAGAAAGCGGATATGGAGCAAATAAACTTGGTTTTCGCTTTACCAATAAAGCGTACAGCATTACCAATCCAATTCCAATAAATAACTTTGCACATATATATTCCAACAATATTGTCACTGACACCTTAAACTGGACCAAATTATTTGGCTCCTTTAAAGCCGACTCCGCCTATGGGTTTGTTGCTATAGGAAACTTTTTTGATAGTGCTAATACTGACACTATAGGTTGGTGCAACTGCGGAACTCAATCTGCTTACTATTATATAGACGACATTTGTATTTCGACAGATTCTTTATATGCGTTAAATTATATCGGAATTAATGAGTTGAATTTCTCGAGCACTTATAAAATTTATCCAAATCCGATGCATCAAACAGCAACACTCGAGTTCGACAACCCAACAAAACTGAACTGTACATTTAGTCTTCATGATTTGCATGGACAACTTGTGAAAAAAATAACAAACATTTCAACCGATAACATTAAAATAGAAAGACAAAATCTCAAGAACGGTCTATATTTTTTTAAGCTACATACCGACAGACAAGTCATATTGACTGGAAAACTGTTACTGGACTAAAAAGCACTGGGCATAACACACGGTGTGGCGAGCAGCGGGCGGAAGAAGGTCATCGCGGCGCGCAGGCACTAAAGCCCCTCGAGAATCGTTCCACAGGTTGGCTCAAAATCCATATGATTTTGCCCATTTGCGGCCACTAAAAACCTTTTGTATCTTCATACAAACATTTGAGGGTATAGGCAGGTGATACTCCCAAAGCCGCTCAAATGTTACCCAAGAATCCATTCAAGGTTAAATTAAGAGAGAATCAAAATTATGATAAGAATAAAAAAAATTAAAGTATTCGCACTTATTCTGTTTATAATAATTGGACAAATTGTTTACGGTCAAGCGAACAAAGAAAATGCCCTTTTTAAAGGACAGGAAGCTATAAAGCTTATGGATAACGGAAAGCTTGATGAGAGTATTAAACTTCTTGAAGAAGCTCAAAAACTTGATCCGGACAGATTTGATTATCCTTATGAATTAGCTTATGCCTATTATTTAAAAGAGGACTATAAAGGAGCAATTAAAATCTTAGAAAATAACATTAACCATAAAGATGTTACAGACCGACTTTTTCAGCTTCTGGGGAATAGTTATGACGTTATAGGAAAAAGCGACAAAGCTTTTGAAGCATATGACGCCGGACTTAAGAAATTTCCAAATTCGGGGATGATCTATTTAGAAAAGGGCAATGTTCATTGGAACAAAAAGGAATATGGAAAAGCACTTCCGTTTTATGAAAAAGGAATTGAGGTTGACCCGAAATTCCCTTCAAACTATTACAGGGCAACACGTATCTATTGCAGTTCGACTGAAGAGGTTTGGGGAATAATTTATGGAGAAATATTTATGAATCTGGAACGCAACAGTAAAAGGACCTCTGAAATTAGTAAGCTATTATTCGACACCTATAAAAGTGAAATTAAATTCACAAGCGACTCATCAATGACGGTCAGCTTTTGCCAACGGATGACCGTGAATGTAAATGCTGTTTCTGACCCCAAAAAAATTCAACTGCCTTTCTGCATGGTATATGAACCAACTTTGCTTATGTCAATTGCCTTCGAAAAAAATATTGACATTAATACACTCGATAAAATAAGAAAAAATTTTGTTGAAAATTATTTTAGAATGGAACATAACAAAACACACCCTAATTTGCTTTTCGATTATCAGAACAAAATTCTCAAAAACGGACATATAGAGTCTTATAATCACTGGATTTTAATGAAAGGCGATGAAGATGGATTCCAAAAATGGCAATCTGCAAACAAAGAAAAATGGGATGCGTTTATAAAGTGGTTTACAGAAAACGGACTTAAAGTGGATAACCTGAATAAATTTCATAGCGGACAATATTAAACATAACTAGTATAGCGGGGATTTGAAGTACTTCCGAATGGAGAAAATGAAAACTAAATATAAAATATTAACTTTTCTATTTGCGCTGACTTTTCTTTTTGGTTCGGCGCAAAATGATAAACCGCAAAGAAGTGCTTTTACTTTAAAACTTCCGGTTGACTCAGTGCGGTTTTATGAGCAGGAAGTAAAACAGACCCCGTACTTTGTTAAGGATAATATTCTTCAAATTTACCCCGGCGAAAAAGTATTTATCGAAATTGAGATTGATAAATCGGAAATTAAATCAATGAAAACGGTTAGCAGCAATGTTAATCCTGATAAAACTATTACAGTAGAATTGGCTCAACACACAAAGAATAAAAAACATGACTTCATGATGTTGAAGATTGACAAGACTTTTAAAGAACAGCTTGATTACAAAGCAGCAATGTATATTGTTGGCCATAATAAATGGATTCCGACAAATGTACTTCCGGTGAAAGCTTTGGGTGCTTATGAAACCTGGTCGGATGTTATAATTACCTTAGTCTTGTCTGATTGGAAATTAAATTAAAACGCAATATGATAAAACAATCATTTTTAACACTAACCGCATTATTCATAATCACTTCTTGCGGAACAGATGCCCCCGTAAATACGGATATTGAAAACCCTTTAGGTGTGGTTACAGAGCTTTATTCGGACGGTAATATAGATGGACAAAGTTTCACTATAGATAACAATATTGATAATATCATTACTGGTGTACATGGAACAATTGTCCGTATCTATAAGAATACATTTATTGATGAAGCCGGAACTATTGTAAAAGGAAACATTGAAGTTATTCTTAAGGAAGCATTGTCGCCGCTCGACAGAGTGTTAGGTAATCTCACCACTACATTTGAAAATAAACCATTAGAAACAGGAGGAATGATTTTTATTGATGCTGTTACAGGTTCAAAACAATTATCAATCGCGCAGGACAAAAGTATTCTGATTAAAATGCCAACCGATTCTGCGCTTGCTAATATGTCGGTATTTGAGGGGCAAAAAGATTCAGCCGGTATTAAATGGAATAATCCGGTTGCATTACAGCCTCCGGGCGTAAACGATTCTGTTCGAGGCGTATCATTTGCTTTTGAAAAAACAACCAATATAAGATACAGAGTTGATGGATTTGATGATGCAGAGCAATCACCTCAATTTGTTCAGGATGAAGTTGGAAGAATTGCATGGGAAGGAGACGGGTTAAAAATTTCTAAGGACTCTTCTTTCAAAATAAAAGAATATACAGTTCGGTTTATAAAACAGAAAAAGTTAGATACCTGGAGTGAAACTTTTGAACCGGAAAAGGGAATTAATTCATTTGCGACGGACTATCAAACCAATTATATTTTTTCAGTTAAAAAACTTGGCTGGGCTAATATCGACAGATTATTGGAAGATCCGAGAACAACAGAAGTTGAATTCATTACATCTGTGGAAAATCAAAGCGAGTTTAAATATGTTTATGTGACTTTAATTACTCAGAAAATGTATCTCCCGGGTTATCAGAAAAAGGATAATACTTTTTCTTTTTCTCATGGCGATGATGAGAAGCAGGAGCTTCCTGTAGGTGAATCAGCAACGATTTTAGCAACCGCCTACAAAAATGACAAACCTTATTTTGCAATCAAAAAAATTAAGATTGATAAAAAGCAAACCGTTTCATTTAAATTAGTTGAAACCACCAAAAACAAATTGAAAGAGGATTTGCAAAAGCAAATTTAATCTTTGTCACAACTTTTATTTATAGACTTTAAGTAGTAAAATGATCAGATTTCTTTTTTTTATTTTGGTTTTCCCGTTATTTGGTCTCGGGCAATCTTCCGAATTCACTGCAAAATCAGATTTAGAAAAAATTTATTTCCAAGCCCTTGGTGATTTTATAAATGCAGCCAATAAAAAAAGCGGAAAGCCTTTTGATACTTTGTATGTCGGTAAAATGAGAAATGGTACTCCTGATGATTTTCCGGATATAGATTTACCGCGCATTATTGAAAATACACAAATCAGACTCATTACACCCAAAGAAGGAGAAATAACTCAAAATGCTGTCAAGACCCGCATTTACATCAATATGATTGGCTGGGTAAATAATGAAAATGCGGAGTTTAAATTTTTCGTTTTTTCGAATGGGTTCGCGCACCAATATAATTACTCCCTTAATTATAAATATGCTGTTAAAAAGAAGGCGTATGAGCTGATTAAGTCGGAGTATAAGGGTCCGCCCTTTGATAAATAATTCTTAAATTAGTCCTATAATTCACTAGCCACTAAACTCTAACCACTAGACTCTTTAGCTATGAAAAAATTAATGTTCTTATTGATCACAGCAGCATTTACATCCTGCACAAGTGTATATTTTGAAGTTCCGCAGCCTAAAGGCGGTGAAAAACAAGCTGAAATTCCAAAAGAATTACAGGGTATGTGGATTAAAAAAACTGATACCTGTTTTGTGTTTGCTAAAGGTTATGCAGATGCTAATGCAAAGTTTGATAGTACCGGTCAAGTTGTGATTGGTGTAAAAAAGGAAACCAACTTATTATCAGATAAAATGATTCTGAATAAAGCCGGTCAGTATTACGTAGCCAATTTTTTAAGTGACGATGGTAACGGTTATCAGGTTGTTATCATTGAGAAAAAAGAAAATGGTGAAATTCATTGGTATTATCCGGCAACACCGCCTTTTTTCGGAAGCAATAAGGACCTTGTTGTGAAAAAAGTGGTACGGAGCAAAAAGAAAAAAACGTTTACCAATAAATCATTGCTGAAAGTAGAAGGAGAACATATTGATAAGGTTTTTTACTCGGGTCAGTTTAGCATTGAGGATATTAAAAAAGTCACTATAAAGGAGAATACCATCCGGATTTTAAAACCTGACGGTACTTATGTGGATGATTCGGGCAAATAAGTCTCTATTTGCATTGATTTTCAGCGTTGTTTTGAGGTAAAATCGAAAATATGTTAAAATTCCCTTTTTTTGTTCCGAATCGGGAATACCGGCATTTCATATATAAACTAATGAAGCAGAGCTTCGCACGCTTCATTATAAACCAAACATATGAAAACCAAATTAGCCCTTTTTGCACTCCTCCTGATAATTGTTGCAGCTTGTCACACTTCTAAAAAAAGCACTTCAACAACTAAAATTGAAACTAATCCTGTAGTAGTTACAACACCAACCGTTGCTCCAACACCAACACCGGCTGTAGTAAAATCAGTGAAAACAGCCGATGGAGTTTACGAACCCGGAGAAGAAGAACTCGCAGCCGTTCAGCCGCAATTCAAAGACGCTACACTGGCACAATTAAAAGAAGGTTACACACTGTACGCAAAAAGCGCCTGCCTTTCTTGTCACGGTACCGTAAATATTTACGCATTCCCTTCACATAAGTGGGTTTTTGTTTTGCCTGATATGTATTACAGGGCTAAATTAACGCCCGCACAACAGGATGCGGTTACGAAATATGTTTATGCAATAATGGCAGCTAATCCCAACAAAAAATAATTTAAAACAGATAACATGAAAAATATTGTAAATAAGTTCAAAGCAATTTTAATGCATCCGGCAACGTTTATTTTAGCAGCCACAACTGTATTCTTTACATTTGATAAACTTAGTGCCCGGTCGGATTCTCCTTCTATTGATATTAACCGCGCTGAAAGAAGCAGTGTGACGTTTGTTGACGGGGATTACAAAGTCGATTCGATTGTAATTCGTAACGACTTTAATAAAAAGAGACTAATTGCTGAAATAGAAAAACAGGAATTTATTCAAAAAAACACCATTCAGGAAGTTCCTTCTTTCCTATGGGAATTTCTCGATAGTATTTCATACGACCGTAAATTTGATATCGTAAATCCGGGTGAAGAATATAAAACCGGAATTACAAACTACGGACATGTTATCATCAAAAAAGTTTATGACCCTAACTTAATGGATTCCGTTTTTTATTTAGCAGGTGACGGGGCAATTCTTCCTAATAAGCAATTAGTATATTTCGGTTTGGGCAAGAATATAGCTTTAATGTCGTATGTACATGGGGGAACGGGACCTTTTCCGAACATTCTCATTTTTAAATTTCAAAATAAGAGGGTGACTGATTTTTGGTATGGTGGCAGTTGGGAAGGGGATAACATGACTAACAAAAAAAACATCTTAAAATACCTGAAATCAAAACGTGAGAACAAGGGTTGTTAGGCTAATACCAATAAATTAATAAAGGGGCGTGCTGAAAATTCAAAAATTTGTTAATTAGTAATAACTATCAGTCTTATAGCGTATCTTCAATAAAAATACCCGCATGAAAACTATTTTTACTTTCGTATTGTCGCTGTTTTTGTTAAGCAGTGTTTCTCAGAATTCAAGAGATGTATTTACCGGCAGATTTATTCCGCCTGTTACAGCCGAAAAATTGAAAGAAGCCTACATGGTTTCGGATATCATTCCAAATTGTCCGGAACATTGGAACGGAATCATTGATATAGTGTCGGTAAAAATTTTGGCGATTTGTGATGGTGAAGCGAAGTTAGCTGAAGGTAAAACCGAAAAAATAACCCTCGATCAATATGATATCCTGAACCGCGCAGATTTAGGTACCGAGATTAGTATTCAAATTGGATTCAAATGGAAAGACGCGAATTCTGCAATAGCTGATAAAGAAACTATTCAGAAAATGTATGAATTCAGAATGGCTGTGGTTCCTGAATCTGAA
>CAZRNW010000183.1:5946-7178 GCA_964601535.1 uncultured Flavobacteriaceae bacterium | reverse complement strand
ATGCTTTTTCCTTTTTAAACGTACTTCTTCTGTTGTATTTATAAGCTGCTTCGGCTAAATAAAACGGCAGATATTTTTTACTTAATACATGATACTGTCCTCGTATGCCGTTCTTTATTATTGACCACACACCCTCGATTGTATTTGTGTGTATAGAATCTTTTACTCCTTTGATGTATTTCACATACTGTTTTTCGCTGTGGTTCACGGTATAATGTAACATTTGTCGGTCAAACATCCTGTAACTTCTAAAGTCATCGGTCATAACAGTAGTTTTTCCTTTATCGGTATTCACATATCGTTTCAAAGTCCTTAGTAAATCCTGACCTGTCAAACTATCTTGAACTCTCATGGCTACCCTGCCGTTCTCACCACGCTCTACCATTCCTACAACTTTAATTTTATCTGCACCTCTGCCACGTTTACTTTTTTTAAACCAATCATCCGTGCTTAAATCCCGTGAACTAACATTTGCTATACTACCATCACTCTTTCCTGATTTTGGGTTTCGTTTTCTTGGTTTACCACCCACATACATTTCGTCCATTTCCACAATACCCTCTAACATATCAGGTTGGTCTAATAACGCACATCTAACCCGCATAGCACTATACCATGCCGTTTTATACGTTACGCCTAAATTTCGTGAAATGTTCATTGCAGAAATTCCTTTTCGAGCAGACAACATTAACGAAATTAGCATGAACCATTTATTCAATGGCATATTGGATGCTTCAAAAATTGTTCCTGTTAAAACGCTAAAGTCCCGATTACATGAATTGCAATGGTAAATCGGGGTTGCGCCATACTTTTGTCGTAGCTTGTTAAATTTTCGTTTCGTTACTCCGTCCGATTCGCAATGGGGACAAATAGGTTTGTTATTCCATCTTATTTTTTCCAAATGCCTGATACATTTTAGGTGAGTGTTGAATTTTTTTTGAAGTTGGATTAGGTTCATTTTATGTCTTACCTAAAAGAGTGGAAATGACGAGGCTCGAACTCGTATCAGCCGTTTGTCGAAGACGTTGCTCTATCCATTTGAGCTACATTCCCATCTTTATTATAGGTTAAAATTCAAAAAAGTAAATTTGATGTAGTAGTCAAAAAAGTGAGATAATTTAAGTACTTAAATCTAAGTACATTATTTACTTACGTAAAACCAAGTAAATAATTTAAGTACATAAATTCATGTACAATTTTTAGGTACTTAAAAAAATGAGTATATTTGTGTT
>CAZRNW010000183.1:0-5936 GCA_964601535.1 uncultured Flavobacteriaceae bacterium | reverse complement strand
GAAGACGTTGTACTTAAAAAGCGTGGGTAAAAAAGTTACCTGCGCTTTTTCTTTTTTGGATAAGTATTGTATGGGTCTGTACAATATTGAACTGCACCGTTAAGTATTCCAGTAGTCGGTAAATTATCTCCTAATTCTTCATGCCGTAATTGTTTTCCTATATCGAATCCAAATCTCCAAGAAATGTATCCTGATATGACGTTTATTTTATAGTGAGAATATAACTTTCTTATTCTCTTGTCTTTTTTTGTGTATTCGTCAATATATTGGTAGCAATCTGTTACACATTTTTCTTTATCTGTATTTTCTATAAAACAATTGATAGCTATAAATATTAGATGCTCTATCATGTTCTGTAAAGAAAGAGTAATTGTGTTTTTATTATTGCCTTTTTGTATGCTGTTTTTCCATTCTTCAAAATCTTCACTCAATTCAAAATCTTCATCATGTGTTTTTTTGTTTTCTACCTCTATTGAAAAATCATATTTCATTCGTGGTCTTTTTAAGAATGACATGACATTTTTTAAAACATCATCTTGTATCTTGGCATAATAATTCTCCTTATCCTCATCTTTCGGTTTCAATAATCCCATCATTTTTTCATAAATTTCAACAGGTATTTCCTTTTTGGAATTTATCAAATCCTGAATACGTAAAGAGTAATTTAAAAATGTCATCGCATCAGCCGTGCGTATTTTCAAATGGATAAACTCACCATCGTCATCCTGAAATTTTCTTATAAACAGACCATTTTTTTTCTCACCAAAAGCCATATAGTTAATAAAAATACAAACTAAGTTAGTATTTATTGACTATTTATACCTCTTTTGGGATGAAAACCACTAATTTAGGCATCCTAAAGGCATCAAATTACTGTGATAAAAGGGATAGGTGCGATTTATTTTATTCAGCAAACTTTTCATTTAATAAGTACAATTTTTTATTAGGATTATTTACTTTTCCGGTACTTCAGATTTTTTTCAAAATATTTATCGTTGGGCATCAGTGCCTTTTGTATGCGCTTTGCATAGTGGATGCTGTCAATAATTTCTTTGTTTTTATCCTGCAGTTCGGCGTGTTGTTGTTCAATTTCTTTTTTCTGGAAAGTAATTTCCCGGGTTTTCTCTTTAACCATTTTATCCAATTGGTTAATTAATTTGTCTTGTGCGTTTAATGCTTCCAATAGAGCTTCTTTAATTTTTTCCGACACAAAGCCGGCTACTAATCCGCATACAAACATTAATACTGATTTTAGGATGATATTTGGTATAAACAATTCTTCAATTCCGTAACGTGATTTAAGATAAATGCATAAGCCTGTGTATTGCAATCCTGCAATTAAACCGGTAAACGCGCTTAATTTTTTATCAAGGTTTAGTGATGAAAGTATTATTAAGATAAAATACATAATAAAAGGAGGCGAATTAAGCAGTTCGGGTATGGGCATAATAGGATGATTGTTTACGATGGATATAACCAGCAGTATTACGGTAGCAGGAAAAGAAATCTCGGTGAACGCAACAAAGTAAATTAACTTTGTATTTTGTTTCGTATTATTTTTAATATGCTTTTTAAGTGTGCGGAAGTAAATGAATTCGCAAATCGCCGCCAGTAAAATATAAAGCGGTCCCAGTATTACAGCTTTTAATGGTAATGTTAACAGAATGAAATTGTCTGTTATGGCAAGGAGGCTTAATACTGTTGACTGAACCAGAAAAATGAGCGAAAAAATAATGAAGAGTATGCGTGACTTAAGTACTTGATTTTTTAGTAATGAAGCAGATAAATCAGGTTGTTTTATATGATTGTCTTTTTCCAGATAATAAGTATTTACCTCTTAAATATACCAATTTTTAACCCCTTAAAATCAGGTATTTGGAACTTACTATAATTTGTAGTATATTTGTGCTATAAATTATAGTAATATGCTTAATAAGATAGCCAACAACTTAAAGTTTTTGCGGCAGTTAAAAGGGCTTTCGCAGGAGCAAATGGCCGATGAATTAGAAGTAACCCGTGCACGCATTGGCGGTTACGAAGAAGGCCGTAACGAACCACCTATCGATTTATTAATTAAGCTGTCCGAGTATTTTCACATTGCCATTGATGCACTTATTAAAGGTGATTTAAAAAAGACCAATCCCGATGCCTTAATGAAAATCGGTAAAAACAGGATTTTATTTCCGGTTATTATCGATAATGAAGGCGATGACATGATAGAATTAATTCCCGTTAAAGCATCAGCGGGTTATTTACGCGGTTATTCTGACCCTGATTATATTGAGCGTTTGCCGCGCATGAAGCTGCCGTTTTTACCCGTTGGTAAACACCGCGCCTTTCCTATTAAAGGAGATAGCATGCCACCAATAAAAGAAGGTTCTTTTATCATTGGAAAATATTTGGAGAAGCTGGACGATATGAAAGATGGTATTTCTTATATCGTTGTTACTAAAGACGATGGTTTAAGCTACAAACGCCTGCATAACCTGAATAAAAAAGAAGGTACCGTTGAGTTGCATAGTGATAATAAAATGTACCAGCCTTATAAAGTACGCCTGGAAGATATTTTAGAATTGTGGGAATACACCTGCTGCATTAATACCGGCGATTACCGCGATGAAGAATTAAATCTCGACAGCATCATGAACATGCTGCGCGGATTGAAAATAGAAATCGAGCAGATCAAAAAGCAGAAGGTTAATTAGAGTTTAAAAAGGAAAATTTCATACATTAGCTACAATGAAAACAAAAGCCCTTTTCGTTTTAGCACTTCTATCCTTTGGATTAAAATCCCAGAAAATTACTTTTTCGGATAAATTTGAGCAGAAAGATATTGATGAGGCTTTTGATATGATGGGCATTAAGGTTTTTAAATACCAAATGCCGCAAGAATTAAAAGGTCATTATTTTGATTTAATCATTAAAGAATATTACGAAGGTGTTGAGGTGAGTTCTGTAAGCTATTCAAAAAAATTTGAGAGCAGAAAACAAGTGATGTTTTGGGATACCGCACTTCCTTCATATACCATGAAGTTTCAAACCCTGAAAAATGATTCGATAGAAAGATTTAATACAAGATTGCCGGGAATGGGAATAAGAGGTTATGGTTTGAAAACAAAATTAAAACGAAGCGAGTACGATTGGCAATCTTTGTTTTATAAAGACAAGAAAATAGAGTTAGACAAAGAAATCCCGCTTCTGACTTTAGCTACCAATCCCGAAAACGAAGAACGTCCCAACCTCGCTGTATTTTGCGAGTTGGAAAAATACAGTTACAAAGATTGGTATCAGAAATTGAAGGTGAAACATTATTTTGTAATTTTAACCAAAGTCACAAAAAGTTAATACCATGATAACAATACAAGCCACGGTAAATGCGCCAATTGAAAAAGTCTGGAAAGTTTACACGAGTCCCGAACACATTACAAAATGGAATAATGCCTCTGATGATTGGCATACGCCAAAAGCAGAAAATGATTTGCGCGTTGGTGGAAAATTTTTATCGCGCATGGAAGCAAAAGATGGAAGTATGGGTTTTGATTTCACCGGGACTTATGATGCAGTTGAAACAGGCAAACTTATTTCCTATGTTATGGAAGATGGACGTAAATGTAAAACTACATTTAGTGCAAATGGAAATGAAACTAAAATAACCACATCTTTTGACGCCGAAACAGAAAATTCAGAAGAACTGCAACGCTCCGGCTGGCAGGCTATTTTAAATAGTTTTAAAATGTATTGTGAGGGGCATTAATGGTCATCCACATCAGTCACACCGCCACCCACAATAAAATTTTGTATATTAACTAGTGGTGAAATTAATTTAGGATTATGAAAGGATTGATAAATTTATTTATTATTTGCTTATTGTTTTCATGTGAATCCTCCAGGAACGAAGATTCAGAAAAACCTGAGACTGATAGTTTAGCATTTGTTGTCAAAGCTGAACAGGCCGACCTGAATCCCCCGCCTACTGAAGAGGATCATATAGAAAGTATAGCACCAGAATTTGTTGATTCAAAAGGCAAGATAACTGTTTTAGATAGCAGTAAATATTCTAAAAAATTTCTTCAAGACTTACTTGAAACTCCTGATGGTTATGAATTTATCCTTGTCGATAGTGTAATGACCATAAAAGGTCAAGGTGATGTGGTTTTTCCCTCTTTAATTGCGATTAACCAAAAACGAAAATTCTCCGGTAAAAGAGGTGATAAAACCTTCGACTTAATTATTGGGCGACTCAATTACTCAACTATCGCTTACGAATTAAGAATTTATGTAAATGATAAGAGCACAGAATATAATAATGGTACGGCTGATCTTGGTTCAATGTTTTTTCTCGCTTCAGAAATAGATGAAGATGATAAAACAGGTACTTCTTATTCTTCTTCCGAATATTGGGATGAAGGAAAGGATTGTACTTTTTCTGTACGGATTGGAGTAAGCGATGAAAACGGGAAATTATTGGCAAAAATCATCAGGAACTGTAAAGACAAATCTAAGAATATAAGCCTGGAAGATTGTCCTACTTTGAGAGTAAAATAAACTAATGTTCATCCACATCCGTAACACCACCACTCACAATAAACTTCATCGTTTCGGAGGCATCGGCATCAATTGGTTTTATTTGCGATTGCGGAACAATTACTAATCGTCCTGAAAGGGAGTAGGAGTAAGGTAAATACACCGCTACTTTATCTTTTATTTTTAAATCTTTTAAATCTTCGTGTGTTACAAAGCCAATTTCTTCAATGTTGGCTTGTGGATTTGTGAGAACTAAAACAGGCTTATTAAATTTTTTCTTATTACCCATAAAAGCATTGGTAAAGTCTTTCAATGGCGAATAAATATGACGGATAAACGGGGCATGCTCTAATTTATCTTCAATAAACGAAAAAAAACTTTTAAAAACATAAGTCGATGCTAAAATTCCCATTCCCATAATGAAAGAGAGCGTAAAAACAAAACCGAGCGCTGTATTAAGCGCTGAGTAATTGGTGATTCCTAAGCCTGAAAAAATACCTGAAAAAAAATCGAAGAGTTTAAAAAGAATCCCAACTGTAATGGCAAAGGGAATGAATAAAATGAGTCCCTGTAAAAAGTAATTGAGTAAGCGTTTCATAAGGCAAAATTAGCCCTTAAGCAGTCATGCTTTTTTTAACCCGGGTATATTTATAAACAATGAAGTTTTAATAGGATAAAATTTGGTTTTTTAGAATTAATATTTTAGTTTAGTTATATGGAAGATACATTAATCGCCCCCACTAACGACGCTAATTGTCCTGACTGCAGTACAACTAACAATCGCACCTCTAAATACTGCGTAAAATGCGGTTACCCAATACAGGGTGATGAGGAAGAGAAGAAAAAATTCAAATCCGCTAAAACAGTTAAAACAATTAATCTGGAAGAGTATAATGGTAAAATTAAATCGGCCAAAACAACTCTTTTTGTTATCTCAGGTTTTACAGCGGTGTTCGGAACTATTCTGGCTTTAGTTGGTGACGATGGAAATGAAGTCCTTTTAATTGTCATAAATCTTTTTCTGGCAGGTATTTATTTAGCTCTTGGATTCTGGTGTGCAAAAAAGCCTTTTGCGGCGATTTTATCAGGTCTCATTATTTATGTATCATTAATTATCGTGAATGGAGTAGCCGAACCCAAAACAATTGCGCAGGGTATTATTATGAAAGGAATTATTATAGCTTATCTGATTAAAGGATTAAAGAGTGCCAAAGAAGCTGAAGCCATTAAAAAAGAACTGAATATTGAATCCTGATTTATTACAACGGAATTGTTACAGTTGCAATAGCCCTATTGAAACCATTCATACCTATTGTTCAAATTGCGGTAAGCGGCAAGACGAAAAATACTCGGCTGTTTACAATGAAAAATTTATTTCGGGCAGACTCTATTCCATCCTAGCTTTTTATGTA
>CAZRNW010000182.1:0-7182 GCA_964601535.1 uncultured Flavobacteriaceae bacterium | reverse complement strand
CAGGTTGGACAGGTGTTGGATTAAACGCAACAGTTCCGAATTTCCAGACTGTAAATAATGGTATTTATACTTTAACAGTAAATAACTTTGGTTGTATTACAACAAAAACTGTTCAGTTAACAATGGGGGTTGTGCCAACAGCTACTGTTTCTAATTCAGGTCCTGTTTGTTTAGGCTCACCTGTATCCTTTAGTGCTTCCATTCCGGCAGGCGCTTCTTATTGGTATTGGTATAGACCTACCCCATATTATTACGGTGGTTATAACAATGCAACTCCAACAATTGCAGTTACAACTTCTTTAACAGCGGGTACTTATACATTCTATGTCGGATTTCCGGGTTGTCCTGTTCAAGCCTATACAACCAACGTTCAGGTTGTTAGTGCTGCCTCAACAACAGTTTCAAACACCGGGCCTTATTGTGTAGGTCAAACGATTCAATTAAATGCTAACGCAGGTGCAGGTGTAACTTATACATGGTCTGGACCAGGTGGATTTAGTACTACTATTCAAAACCCAACATTAACCGCTAGCAGTACAACTCTAGCAGGTGTTTATACGGTAACTGCAGGTATTGGTAATTGTACCAGTGTTAAATCAACAACGGTTGTTATTAATCCTTTACCTAACCCTGTAATGGGAAGCAATAGTCCTGTTTGTTTAGGTAATCCAATTAATTTAAGTACCACAGGAGGCGGAACATATATTTGGAGCGGCCCTAATTCATTTAGTTCCGTATTACAGAATCCAACAATCCCTAGTGCAGCAACAACTATGGCAGGTGTTTACACAGTTACTGTTACCAATACTGCAGGTTGTAAAAATACAGGTACCGTTAGTGTAACGGTTACTACCCCTACTACTTCCGCTAATAATACGGGGCCTTATTGTGCAGGTGCTACGGTTCAATTGAACACACCGGCAGGTACCTCATATACATGGACAGGACCGGGCTTTAGTTCTAACCTTCAAAATCCGACAATTCCTGCTTCGACTTCTGCTATGTCGGGAACATATAGCGTTACAACTTCAAATGGCGGTTGCTTATCATTTGCAACTACCTCTGTAACCGTAAACGCACTTCCTGTTCCTGTGGCAGCTAATACGGGGCCTTATTGCCCTAACCAGGTTATTCAATTGAACGTTGGTGCATATGTGTCTTATACATGGAGCGCAACCAGCTTCAATTCAAATATTCAGAATCCAACTATTTCGGGAGCTAATGTTAACCATACAGGTGTTTACTCAGTTTCTGTAACCGATAACAATGGTTGTATTGGTAGTTCGAATACAAATGTTCTTGTAAATCCTACACCAATCGTAAGCGCAAGCACTTCATCAGTTTGTGAAAACGGAACTATCATTTTATTGTCAAATGGCGGTGCAACATACGCATGGAGTGGTCCTGCCGGATTTACTTCAAGTGTACAAAACCCAAATATCCCGAGCGCCACAATGGCAATGAACGGTGTTTATACTGTAACTGTTACAAGTGCTCAGGGTTGTACTAACACTGCAGTAACAACCGCAACAGTTGATCCTATTCCTACTCCAAATGCAATTGTAATGGGACCTGTTTGTGTTGGCGGAGCCTTAAGTTTCTCTGGTACTGGAGGTGTTACTTATTCTTGGACCGGACCTAATGGTTCATTCGGTACAGGCCCTACATTCACAGTTCTCGCAAGTTCAGTTTCTTATGGCGGAACTTATAATCTGAGTGTTGCCGGACCAAATGGTTGTATTGGAACCACCCAGGTAAATGCCATAGTAAATCCGTTACCAACTGCAGCTATCAGTGTTGTAAATAATACCGGATGTTCTCCAGTTTGTTCATCATTTAACTTAACCGGTACAGGTTTGGTAAGTGCAACCTGGACTATGGGTGATGGTTCTTTTGTAAATGGATTAACACCTCAGCCGCATTGTTATACTGCTCCCGGAATTTATACAATAGGAGTTACTGCAACTGATGCTAATGGTTGTACAGGAAGCAACACTAATACTGTTGAAGTTTATCCAATACCGGTTGCAGACTTTAACCACTCACCTATCAAACCAATTATTAATATTGATCAGGAAGTGACATTTACTGATGCTTCTTATAACGCTAATGTTATTACTTGGAACTGGTATTTCATGAATACTGCTCAATACACTTCGGTTCAGCAAAATCCAACATTTATGTATACTGAACCCGGTACTTATGCTGTGGCACTAGTGGTTAAGAGTGATAAAGGATGTTTAGATACAATTGTAAGAACCTTAGTTGTTGGTGAAGATTATGGAATTTATGTTCCGAATGCGTTTACACCAAATGGTGACGGATTAAACGATCTTTTCCAACCAAAAGGATTTGGTGTTGTAAAATATGAATTAGATGTGTTTGACCGTTGGGGAGAGAAATTATTCAGTACTAAAGTATTTGAAGAAGGATGGGATGGAACTTTCCATGGCCGCGGAAATAAAATTGTTGAAGAAGGTGTATACACCTGGTTAATCCGTGTTACAAATGTATTTGGAAAATCACACGAGTTAAAAGGGCATGTTACCTTAATAAAATAGAGATTTCCCTTAATTTTAACAAAAAAAGTGCAAAAAGCCACCTGAAAAGGTGGCTTTTTTGCTAAAAAAGCGGTTGAATTGATGTGGTGCCTTTTTCTTTGCCAAAGGGCCAGCCCCCATCTAAAACGTTATCAAATGTGTGAATAACCCTTATTAATTAGTGGGCGGTACTAGGTTTTTTCATTGGGAGTTCTATATTTACAGCAAGCTATATTACAATGAAAAAACTATTTAAAATTTCAGCAATTATTTTTGTTTGCATTTTATTCGGCAACCAAAATTTATTTTCGCAAAACGCTAAACAAGCAGAGCGTTTAAAGTATCTGAGTTACGTTTTCCCTGCAGATTCATTGCGTGGGTTTAATGAACTCGGTCACAGTAATGCTGCCTTAGCCGGAGGTTTCTTCGGTATTGAGTATAAAGTTTTCATGTATCGTGCAAAGCGTAATTTCATTAACAGAAAGTACGGATATAGCCCTGCACCTACAATGGATGAATTAGCAAAGGGTTCTGCGCCGGTTATAAATGCTGCACCTTGTGTGAACGAGGATTTTGAAGCATCACCTGTTGGTTTAGTTGGTCCTACTTTAACTGGTTGGGCTATTTCTGAAGGCTCTAATACAAGTTCATGTTCAATGGGTGGTTGTTGTCCTACAGCAGGCGGATTAGATGCCTGGATCAGAACTACCCCTTATGTTACTGGCGCTTTAATTGGTACAATTCCTAACTCGCCTTTAGGTGGTACAAAAGTTTTACAGATGAACGACAACATCACGAATATGGGTGAGGTTGTTCGTATTCAACAAACTTTCCCAGTAACATCAACAAATGCATTATTCCAGTTATGTTACATGGCTGAAATGGATGGTTCAGGTCACGCATGTTGTGATCAACCTTACTTAAAATTAACTATGCTAAATTGCTCGAACACCCCTTTAGCTTGTCCAAGTTTAAGTTTAAATGCACCGGGTGCTTCTTGTGCCTCTTCAATTCCTGCAGGATGGGTTACAAACTCTTCAGGTATTTCCTGGACCACTGCATGGCAAATGTATTCTGTTGATTTAACTCCATATTTAGGTTCTTGCGTTACCATCCAAATTACTGTTGGTGATTGTGACGGATGGGCACATCACGGAATGGCTTTCGTTGATATGTTATGTTCTCCTATGACAATTAACGTAAATAACGTTCCTTTCCCTGTAGGTTCAACGTCTAACGTAACCGTTACAGCTTGTGCTGCAGGTACAGCAACAGTTAGTGCTCCTCCGGGATTACAGCCATACAACTGGATGGGTCCAGTCGGTAGCGGTGTTACCAATAATCCGAATCAAACCTTTACAACAACTGTCGGAGGTAATTATACTTTAACTATGACTCCTCCGGGTTCGTGTACCCCTATTGTGCGTATTGTTACCTTAACCTTCGGTACACCGCCTATTGCAACATTAACCTCGGATAAAGACTGTACCACGTTCTCGTTAACAAAGAAGGGAACGGGACCACCTGCCGTCCAAACCTATTCATTTATTGGCGCCGGGCCACCGCCTAGTTTTACAACAACGGCCACAACAACTGTCGTCAATTTCCCGCCGTCCACAACCTATACGGTCGTCCATACGGTCACGAACGCCGCCGGATGTACTGCGTCTGTGCAGTCGGTAATTAACGTGCCGGCCGGACCAAATCCAGCATTTACAATCCCAACTCCTACCCAGTGTTTAACCGGTAACAGCTATGTATTTACAGCTACACAGGCTGCGGGTACACATACCTTTGGTTTTAATCCAACGGTCGGCGCACCTCCTACAGGTAATACAACACCTTACGGACCGGTTAGCTTTACAGCACCTGGAACTTATACTGTAACCCATACAATTACTAATTTAGGCTGTACAACATCAGCATCTTCATTAATTACAGTTAATCCTATGCCAACTGTAACAGCTAATAACAACAGTCCTATTTGTTTGGGAGGTAACGTTGCCTTTACAAGTACAGGAGGAGGAACTTATAGCTGGACAGGTCCGAATTCATTCGCATCAGCAGTTCAAAACCCTACAATTACCGGTGTTACTGCGGCTGCCGCAGGTATCTATACCGTTAGTGTGAATCTAGCCGGTTGTTTAGGAACTGCAACTACCCAAGTTACAATTTCAACACCTACAGCCGCTGCAAATAATACCGGACCATATTGCGCGGGTCAAACTATTTCATTGGTAGGTTCTGCCGGAACAACTTATACTTGGACAGGACCGGGTGGATTCACTTCCAATTTACAAAGCCCGACTATTCCAGCTGCTACAACTGCAATGAGCGGTACTTATAACTTTACAGTTAACCTTGGCGGTTGTTTCGCTAACGGTTCAACAAACGTTACTGTAAACGCTTTACCTGTTCCTGTTGCAAATAATACAGGACCATATTGTGCGGGTGCAACTATTCAGTTAAACGTTAACGCCTTTACAACTTATACATGGTCAGGGCCTAGTTCTTATGCTTCAAATGCTCAAAATCCAACCATTCCAACTTCATCTGTTGCAAATGCAGGTACATATACTGTTAGTGTTACAGACGCTAACGGATGTGTAAATACTGCTAACACTACAGTAGTTGTTAATCCAATTCCTGTGCCTGTTATTGGAAGCAACAGTCCGATTTGTTCGGGCGGTGCATTAAACTTAACAAGTAGTGGCGGAACAACTTATTCTTGGAGTGGTCCAAATGGTTTCTCATCATTATTACAGAATCCATCAGTAGCTGCAACAACTACGCTTGATGCCGGTGTTTATACTGTTACTGTTTCTTCTGCAGGATGTTCAGCTAGTGCAACTGTGAACGTTGTAATTTCTACAGGAACTGCTTCAGCAAATAATACAGGACCATATTGTGCAGGCCAAACTATTTCTCTTAGCACAAATGTTGGAACTGCTTATGCTTGGACTGGTCCGGGTGGATTTACATCTGCAGTTCAGAATCCGACTATTCCTGCTTCTACTGCAGCAATGACCGGTGTTTATTCTGTTACTGTTTCGGTTGGTTCTTGTACTGCAGCTGCAACAACAAACGTTCTTGTAAACGCCTTACCTGTGCCGGTTGCTAATAGCAACAGTCCTATTTGTGACGGTCAGACTCTGAACTTTACCGGAAGTGCTGCAACAACTTATACCTGGACAGGACCAAACAGCTTCTTGGATAATTCACAAAACCCTACTATTCCAAGCGCATCAACTACAGCTAGCGGTACTTATACTTTCGCTGTTACTGATGTTAATGGTTGTACAAATTCTGTTACTGCGGTAGTAGTTGTTAATGCCAACCCAATTATTGTAGTGAATAATCCAACGGTTTGTTTGAATACCACTATCAACTTAACTTCAAATGGGGGTACAGGTTATTCATGGAGTGGTCCTGTCGGATTTACTTCTGCATTACAAAATCCTTCAATCGTAAACGCTCAGTTAAACATGAGTGGTGCTTATACGGTTACAGTTACAACTGCACAAGGCTGTACTAATACTGCAGTAGCTAACGTAAACGTATTCCCTCTTCCATCTCCAACTATTACAAGTAACAGTCCTGTTTGTGTTGGCGGTATGTTAACTTTAAGCGGAAGCGGCGGAGCTACATATCAGTGGATTGGTCCGAATAGTTTTGGTAACACAAATCAAAACACAAGCATCAGCCCTGTTACAATGGCTGCAAATGGTACTTATACTTTAATCGCATCTGCAGGAACCTGTTCTGCAAGCACCACTGCAGTAATTGTAATTAATCCGTTACCAACTCCGAATATTGTGACTAACAGTCCGATTTGTATTGGTAACGATATCAACTTAAGCGCAACAGGCGGAACTGCTTTCGTATGGGCAGGTCCAAATTCATTTGCAGGTGCTAATGCAACAGAAACTGTTACTGCAGCTACTTTAATAAATGCAGGTACTTACACTGTTGTAGTTACTGATGCTAATGGTTGTATCAACTTTACAACTGCAAACGTTGTAGTGAATCCGCAACCAAATGTTTCTGCAACAGGAACTAATGTTTGTGAAAATGCAACTGCACAATTATCTGCAAGCGGCGGTGTAACTTATAGCTGGACAGGACCAGGCGGTTATGTTTCAGGTGTTCAGAATCCTTCCATCTTTAATGTTGGTCAAGGAAGTGCCGGACAGTATACTGTTTTAGTTACTGATGCAAACACTTGTACAAATACTGCTGTTGCTACATTAGTAATTAACCCTGCACCAATTCCTAATATTGCTTCTAACAGCCCTGTTTGTTTAAATGATAATTTAAATTTAACCTCTAGTGGCGGTGTAACTTATAGCTGGATTGGTCCGAACGGATTCACTTCTTCTTCTCAAAATCCATCGTTAGTTGCGAGTTCAATTTCGGTTGGCGGTATTTATCAGGTAACAGTTACTGATGCTAACTCATGTTTTGCTACTACAACAATTAATACTGTTGTAAATCCATTACCTGTGGCGCAACTTGTTTCAGGTCCTAATGTTGGTTGTGCACCTTTATGTGTAAACTTTACTGTGTCGAGTACACCAGCTGCCGCACAAGCATTCTGGACTTTCGGCAACGGCGAATCAGTAAATGGTCCTATAAATACTGT
>CAZRNW010000181.1:7127-7333 GCA_964601535.1 uncultured Flavobacteriaceae bacterium | reverse complement strand
TCGAACAATACAACACTTCCGCTATCCACCATTTTCCGGGTTTTTGAATTGGTGTAAGTAAAAAATTTGACTTTAACTGCGGAATAAAACCAATTCGAGGTATCCGGACGTTTATAAGAGAGGTTTTCGTTATCGAAAGTAAAATAAATCTGAGTTACAGAATCGCTGATGTGATAGGCCAATAATTTGGCGTGTAATTCAAGATT
>CAZRNW010000181.1:0-7117 GCA_964601535.1 uncultured Flavobacteriaceae bacterium | reverse complement strand
AACAGTGGCACGCATAAAAGATAATATTTCACCGACTTTAACATAGATTAAGATAGAGTATAAAGTTAAACTTTTAGTACATTTGTTTTTCATCTGAAAACAAAAAATTACATAATTCCCTTATTAATCGCGGCTGCGGTTATTTTGAGTGCCTGGTTATTTTCATCGGTGCTCATTTATCTTGTTATTTCACTTGTCTTATTTTTAATTGGATCTCCTCTCACACTGGCCATCGAAAAAATTAAAATCGGAGGTAAAAGAGTAAACGATGGCATTGCTGCACTAATAACCCTCTTAACTATATTTGGGGTATTTGCCTTGTTTTTCTTTCTGATTTTACCTCCCTTGATTGAGCAGGTTAGTTTCATGTCTGAATTAAATTTTTATGATGTGCTGCACGGAATACTTAATCAATATCCTTCCTTAAAATATTTATTCTCTCAATTAGGAAGTGAAGAGACCATTAAGGCAAGCATAAACGACCAATTCAACTCTATTTTTAATTTCGGAACGGTTTCTTCTACTTTAAATAATTTAATCAGCTATTTAAGCAGTTTTTTGGGAGGATTGTTTTGTGTTTCTTTCATTACTTTTTTTCTTTTAAAGGATGAATACGCGGTTAGCCGTACCATTTTGTTATTAACGCCTCAAAAAAATGAAAAAGAAGTGAAAGAAATTTTAGTCATTTCTAAAAAAATGCTGAGCAAATATTTTACAGGCTTAATTCTGGATGTTTTAATTGTTGGAATTTTAGCCGGCATGAGTTTATGGATTTTGGGAATAAAAAATGCCCTGATAATCGGATTTGTAGCCGGTTTGTTTAATGTAGTGCCTTATATCGGACCCATATTCACGCTTTGTTTTGCTTTGTTTTTGGGTGTTAGCGGTTGTATTGAAGTGGGACAGTACGATCAGATTTCAGGTGTTATCACAAAAATATTCATTGCTTTAATGAGTATTAATATTCTGGATGCGGTTTTATTCCAGCCTTTCATTTTTTCGAATACAGTGAAAGCACATCCGCTCGAAATTTTTCTGGTGATTTTAATTGCCGGAACTTTAGCGGGAATAGGAGGAATGGTAGTTGCGATTCCGGTTTATACGCTCATAAGAATTGTAGCAAAAGAATTTTTAACCCAATTTAAATTTTTCAAAAAACTAACTGAAAAAATACCGGACTGATTATGCAACACGACAAAATATTCAGCTTTCTGAAAGCGCTGAAAAAAAATAATAACCGCGAATGGTTCGAAAAAAACAAACATAAATACCTCGAAGCAAAAGCTGAATTTGAATTTCTGGTTCACGATTTAATTAAAGGTATTTCGAAATTTGATAAAAAAATCAGTCCCGAAACCGAAGCGAAAAATTGCGTGTTCAGAATTTACAAAGATGTACGTTTCAGTAAAGACAAAACCCCTTACAAAACGCATTTTGGTGCTTATTTCAGTCCGGGCGGAAGGAAATCAAATGTGGCGGGCTATTATTTTCATATGGAGCCGGGCAGTGTTTTTTTAGCAGGTGGCAACTGGCAGCCGGAGCCCCCCCAATTGCAGGCTATCCGTCAGGAAATTGATTATAACGGCGGAAAACTCACCAGTATTATTAATTCAAAATCATTTAAGAAATACTTTACCGGTTTGTCGGATGAGGATAAGCTGAAAACAATTCCGAAGGGGTACGACAAAGACAATAAACACATTGAATTATTGAAATTAAAAAGTTTTATCGCTTACCACCAAATAAACGATAAAAAAGCAGCGGCTAAAGATTTTGATAAACAAATTTGTGAAGGTTATAAAGCGATGTTCCCCCTGATTAAGTTTTTGAGGGAAGCCTCAGATAATTGAAAAAAGAAAAAGCCCTGTAATTAACAGGGCTTTTCTTTTCCATTAAGGGTAAGTAATGGGACTCGAACCCACGACCCCTAGAACCACAATCTAGTGCTCTAACCAACTGAGCTATACCTACCATTTTGGGACTGCAAATGTAATAAAATTTTTACTTTAAGTAATATATCCCTTAAAAATCCGTTTTAGAGATGTATTTTTAGCATTCACAAGACCCCTAATGATTAAAAACATAATACAGACACTTTTTACCAAGGGCTTTGTGGCTGTAATTAATCTCATTATTCTTATTGTTTCGGCAAAATTTCTGGGTATTTCTACCAGAGGGGAGATCAGTTTATTTGTGTTGAATATTGCCAATATTCAAATCATTAACGAAATATATACCGGTTACTCGCTCGTTTATTTTATTCCGAAATTCAATCTTAAAAAATTAGTGATGAATGGTGTGGTTTGGACGCTTCTCTCAACTATTATTTCAAATCTTATCTTTTTTCTCTGGAATAAATCCATTCCCGGGTTTGAGCTCGATATGTTTTTCTTATCGGTATTAATCATTTTAAATACCTTTAATATGGTTGTAATTCTAGCTAAGGAAAACGTTAAGCTTTATAATTTCCTGAGCATTCTCCAGCCTTTTTTATTGGTATGCGGCATTGTTTTTTACACACAGGTTTTGCATGAATTTACGTTCTCATCTTATATTATTCCTCTTTATATTTCATTTTCTTCAGCTTTCATTATTTCATCCTTTGCAGTCATAAAATACATAAGGGCTGATAAAAGCAAAACTGAATTCTCCTTAATGAAGATTTTCGAAAACGGATTTTTTTGTCAGCTCGCCGGTTGGTTTCATGTGCAGGTAAACAGATTCAGCTGGTATATTTTAGGTTCAAGTGCTTTAGTAGGTTTGTATTCGGCAGCATCCTCATTAATCGAATCGGCCTGGCTGGTTGCTTCCGGAATTACACCCATTATTCTCTCAAAAATTTCAAATACAGGCGATACCGATTTCAACCGGAAAATCACAATCACGCTTGCAAAAACTGCTTTTCTTTTAAGCACACTCATCGTAATTGTATTATGGTTTTTACCGGTTGAATTATTTACTTTTTTATTGGGAAAAGATTTTTCACAAACCAAGCACCTCATGCTTTGTTTGTCGCCCGGCATTTTATGTATTAGTTTCTCAACGGTTATCAGCCATTATTTCAGCGGACTTGGCAAATTAAGATTTATAGCAGGCTGTAATTTTCTGGGTTTTGCTTTTGCTTTGGGATTGAGTCCTTTTTTAATTGAGAAATACAGTTTAACCGGCGCGGCTATGTCGGCTAACGCTGGTTATTTTATTTCTTCCTTATGTTTGTTTTTCGGATTCGCTGTAAAAAACAAATTGCGTTTCTTCGGATTTTTTAATTTGAGGGAAGATATCAGGAATATTAAGCAGGCTTTTTAGTGGCCTGCTGAAATCAGGAAGTATTGTTTCACAACAAAATTTATCATGGCAATGGCACTCGTAATGCTGAACAGCCAGATAATATAAAGTCCGCCTTTCGGATGTTTTAATTTTAACTGGAACAAGAGTGCTGTGATTGTAGCTAAAAACGGAATAAGGGCGGGGTTGTAGGCAAGGGAAGCCATCACATCACCTCTTAGTAAGGCAAAGAAAGCGCGGGTCATACCGCAGCCGGGGCAATCAATGCCTGTAAGCACTTTAAACATACAGGCGGGGGCATTATTTTGTAGCCATTCTAGCATTTTTACCAAATCGTACTTCCCTTCTAAGCTAATTTTTACCCCGTTGGACTTTCCGATTAGTATTTTTCAGGTTAAATTTCGAATTTATCCTTCGTATTATTTTCACTGGAAAGTCCTACGGGGTAAAAATAAAAAACCCCGCACAAACTGCAGGGTTTTTTAAATGCTTAGTGGCTAAGAATTATTTCTTTTTTCCACCTTTTTCAGCAGCTTTAGCTAACGAGTCAGCCATTGCAGTTGAATCAGCTTTCGCTTTTTCAGCAGCAGCAGCAGCTTCAGCAGCAGCAGCTTCAGCAGCAGCGATAGAATCAGTTTTTGCTTTTTCTACAGCAGCAATTGAATCAGCTTTGTGTTTTTCAGTTGCTTCGATTTCTTCTTTAGAAGGACCGCAAGCTACGAAAGCAGCAGATAAAGCGGCAACAGCTACGATTGATAATACTTTTTTCATTGTTGAGTTTTTGTTTAAGTTTAATTTGGGGGCAAAGATATATATATTTTGAAATAAATTACAAAAATTCTTAAAAAATGTCCTTTTTTTTCAACATTTGAACAGTGAGGGTGAGGTTCTTAGCCCATTAAGCCTACTTTTGTACTGTATGTATAAAATCATCAAAAGCTTTCTCTTTTTAATGGATCCCGAGAAAGCCCATCATTTCACCTTCTCTCTCATTAAATTCTTACATAAAATCCCCGGAATTGGCCAAATTTTAAGGTCACTTTACAATTTTGAACACCCAAAACTCGAAAAAACCTTGTTCGGACTCCATTTTAAAAACCCAGTTGGATTAGCAGCTGGTATGGATAAGGACGCCAAGCTTTTTAATGAATTCGGGAATCTGGGATTTGGTTTTGTTGAGATTGGTACACTTACCCCAAAAGCCCAGCCGGGTAACGACAAACCCCGCTCATTCCGTTTGCCTAAAAACGAAGCTCTAATAAATAGAATGGGCTTTAATAATGAAGGGGTAAAGGCAGCTGCCGAAAGACTCAAAAACAGGAAAGACAGAACCGTAATTATTGGCGGAAATATTGGTAAAAATAAACTGACTCCAAATGAGGAAGCAATTAAAGATTATGAAATAAATTTTAATGAACTTTTTGAGGTGGTTGATTATTTTGTGGTGAATGTAAGTTCTCCAAATACGCCGGGACTTAGAGACCTCCAGGAAAAGGAACCACTCACTAAATTATTAAACCGATTGCAGGAATTAAATCATGCGAAAGCAAAACCAAAACCAATCCTTTTAAAAATCGCACCTGATTTAACCGATAGTCAGTTGGATGATATTATTGATTTTGTTAAAACGACAAAGATTGAAGGTGTGTTTGCTACCAATACGACTATTAGCCGAGAAGGATTAGATTATACCAAAGAGGAAATTGAAAAAATTGGGATGGGTGGATTAAGCGGGAAGCCATTAACCAAAAGAAGTACAGAAGTAATTAAATATTTAAAACAAAAATCGAATAATGCTTTTCCCGTAATTGGAGTAGGAGGAATTCATAATGCCGAAGATGCGATTGAAAAAATAAATGCCGGGGCAGATTTAATTCAGCTGTACACAGGATTTATTTATGAGGGGCCGGGCTTAATAAAAAGAATTTGCAAGGCTTTGATTAAGAAGCAATAGTTTCTCGCAGAGGTTCGCAGAGATTAACGCGGAGTTGCGCCGAGAAAATAATAGTTGTGAATACAAATTCTTACATTAGTAAAAATTAGCCTCGTAGGGCTTAAAATTTTATGAAAAGGGTTGTCTATTTATTTTTATTTATAATTTCTATCAGTTTTTGCTTTGCACAGAATGCCAAGGTTGATTCGTTGCTGTCGGTTTTAAAAATCTCTAAGGAGGATACTAACAAAGTAAATATGCTGAACCTGCTTAGCAAACTCGACGGCTGGGCGGTGGGCGATTATGAAAAGAGCATGCAGTACGCCTCAGAAGCAAAAGTCCTTGCAGAGAAATTGGAATATAAAAAAGGGAAAGCCGGTGCTTATAACAATATGGGAATTGTTTATGAAACCTCTGCAAATTACACCGATGCCCTTAAAAACTACTCCGCTTCTTTGAAAATAATGGAAGAAATAGGCCACAAGTCTGGAATCGCTTCTTCTTGCAATAACATTGGTATTGTTTATTATTACCAAGGCAATTATCCCGCTGCTTTGAAAAACTTTTTCTCTGCCTTAAAAATAAGGGAAGAAATAGGCGACAGAAAGCAAATCGCATCCTCTTACGATAATATTGGACTTGTTTATGGAAATCAAGGCAATTACGCCGACGCTCTGAAAAACCATTTGGCGTCACTTAAAATAATGGAAGAATTAGGAGATAAATTCGGAATTGCTGCGTCCTACAACAACATAGGAGCAGTTTATGAGAAGCAGGGTTATTTTCTTGATGATAATTCTGCTCAGCGTGATTCTCTTTTCACCAAGTCTTTGAAAAACCACCAAGCTTCATTAAAAATAAAGAAAGAAATAGGAGACAAGTATGGGGTCGCTGCTTCTCTCAACAACATCGGCACTGTTTATTATTATCAGAAAAATTACTCTGATGCCCTTGAAAACTATTTTGCTGCGTTGAAAATAAGGGAGGAGATCGGAGATAACGGCGGAATCGCCACCTCTTACAACAACATCGGAGCTGTTTATGTCGAAATGGGTAAAGCAAAGGATGGAAAAGTATGGCAGGAAAAGGCGCTCTGGCTTTCAAGGAAAACAGGAGACATGGAGATAATCAAAAACAGCTATGAAGGACTGGCAGAGGCAGATAAGTTGCTTGGTAATTATAAAGGCGCCTTTGAGAATTACAAAATGTACATTGTTTATCGCGACAGCTTGCTCAATGAAGAGAATACCAAGAAAACAGTGCAGGTACAGATGCAGTTTGATTTTGACAAGAAAGAAGCCATTGCCAAAGCCGAACACCAAAAAGAGTTAGAAAACCAGCAAACTATTGCTGAAGAAAAGAACCGGAGACAAAGAGTTATTACCTGGTCTGTACTCGGAGGTTTTGCCCTTGTTCTTGTCTTCGCCGGATTTATATTCAGGGCTTTGCGTGTTACCCGTAAACAAAAACAAATTATTGAAGAACAAAAGCTGGCGGTAGAACAGCAAAAAGCTGAAGTGGAAGCGGCCAAACACATCATTGAAGAGAAAAACAATGATATAATGGCTAGTATACATTACGCCAAACGGATACAAACCAGTTTGTTGCCGACTGAGAAGTATATAGAAAAAAAACTGCAAAAGAATTGAATGCACAGATTCGTATATTCGTAAAAGATTTGTTTTTGTAGATTATGAAAATAACAGTATGTCCAAGAGATGCCATGCAAGGCATCAAACAATTTATCCCGACCGAATTAAAAGTTGAGTATTTAAATCAATTATTGAAAGTTGGTTTTGATACGATTGATTTCGGGAGTTTTGTTTCGGCGAAAGCCATTCCGCAATTACAGGATACTTCTGAAGTATTAAAAAAACTGGACCTTTCAAAAACCAATTC
>CAZRNW010000180.1:0-7360 GCA_964601535.1 uncultured Flavobacteriaceae bacterium | reverse complement strand
TTTGAAGGTGAATTAAAACGTTTAACCAACGAGGTTATTTTGGATGTAATGCCTAAACAACGTCTTGATTATTTACAAACCGAAATCGTAAAATTAAAAGCTGAAAATTTAAAATTGGTTGGAGAGAATAATCAGCTTTATGGTTTAATGAAAACTTTAAAACCATTTGATACGCCAAATGGAAAACCGGCAACCATAGGAAACATTAAGATTAACACATCAAATAAAAATTCCGGAACAAGGCAATACCTTACTTCCGATTTGTACTTCAGCGGCGAATTACTGAGCGATTTACATTATTTCACTGCCCCCATGGACGGAATTGTCACTCGTATTTATATTAACTCTACTGAAACTGCTTTGAAAACAGAAGATATCATGACCTTGCACAAAGACCGGCCGGCCTATATCAAGGCATATTTTGAACAGGAAGATTTAGATAATTTTAAGGAAGGAGATATTTTTAAAGTCACTTTTCCTGATGGTTCTACAAGCTATGGAGTATTAAAACGTTTTTATATTGCGACTTATGTTTTACCGGAAGAATTTCAGAAAAAATACGAACCCACTACTCGTTCGGTAGCTGCTGATATTTATCCCTTAAACAGTGAAGATTTAGCAAAATGGAAAGCATTTTATAAAATGGGTGTTGATATATCCAAGTTTAAATTTCAATAATTGAAAAGATGAGCCCAACAGCAAAACAAAGCCGGATTGAATTTAAAAATAATGTACTCGAGTACAATAATTTTTCTTTCTATTTGTTCGAAAGTTTCGGTGGCTTAAAGATTGAGCATCTGAACGAATACAGCGCCATTGTTTTGGAGGCGAATGATCCTGATTTTACCAAACTTGTTTTAAAACGTTTCCGCGCACATAATAATCCTGAGTTTTATTTAAAGCCAATCTTCTTAATCAATTATAAATCCATTAACGACCCGATGACAGAATCGCTTCATGATGGCGTTATTGCTTCTTATGACCAGATTCCGGAAAAAGTAAATGACATCCAGCAAATCTTAACCCTTACTACTCACATCGACCATAGCCCTTCGAGTAATTTTGAAGTGTTTGCGATGAAAAAAATCCTGAATTACATGTACACGCGGGAACTCCGCACATTAAAACCGTACCCCGATGTTAATTCGGCTATTGGTTTTACTTATCCGATTGTGAGTGTAAATTTTGAGTCGCACGAAGAAATGAAAGTTCTTGATTTATTTGATTGGGCACAAAAAGAAAATTTAGTATGGCCTGATTTTTACGACCGTGTATATTTATGCAACGGATGCGGTTCTGGTCATTTATCGTACCGTGAAATATGTCCTTCCTGTGATTCTGCAAACATGAAATCGGAAGATTTAATTCATCATTTCCCCTGTGGTTTCATTGGCCCGATTTCCGATTTTAAAAACCAAATCGACAGTGTACTCAACTGCCCGAAGTGCTCTAAATCTTTACGTCACATTGGTGTGGACTACGATAAACCTTCCATTATTAATCATTGCCAGAACTGTAATGAGGTATTTCAGGATTATTTAGTGAAAGCGCGTTGTGTAAGTTGTGGGGTTGATGCTGATGTTCAGTATTTAGTTTCAAAAAACATAAACGTTTATAAATTAACAAAGAAAGGCAGAAGTGCTTCTTCTTCCGGAATCCTGACTTCAGAATACATTGGAGCAGAAGAAGTTTTTGGTTCGGTAAACGTTCGCACCTTCAATACCATGATGCATTACGAGCAAGAGCGTTTGAAAAGCAACACCAGTCTTTCAACGAACATTGCTTTGCTTCATATCGAAAATATTTTTGACCTATTGCGCAAATTAGGCAAATCAAAAGAGAAAGCATTTATTGGCGAATTGGTTCATCTTATCCGTGAAAACATTACGCCTGCTGATTTCATTAACATTTCCAATCCTTCATTGATTGTGATTTGTATTAACGATGCAACCACCGTGAAAGCTCAAACAGCCATGATGAAGGTGTATGATAAAATTGAAGAAATGGTTTTTAATAACTTCAATAAATTCCAGCTGGAAATGCAGTACAAAGTGGTGCCGCTCAGCACATCCATACCTTTCGAAAAACAATTATTAGATTTAACCAAACAGCTAACCGACCAGCATGACTGAAGCCATTGATGATTTTTTTGGTTACATTGGAATTGTTGGTCCGGCAAAACTCATCCGCATATTCTGGTTTTTCATTTTTTTTGAATTTCTCCGGTTTTTCCTTTTCGAATTAACCACGCTTATCATTTGGTATTTAGGAAACAAAACTCGGAAAAAGAAATATCAGGTAGCAAGACGCAAATTATTTATCGACCGCCCTTTGGTTTCCATTATTGTTCCCGGGAAAAATGAAGGGGAACACATTTACAAATTGGTGATGTCGATGAAAGAGCAAACTTACACTAATTACGAATTTATTGTTATTGATGATGGTTCGGATGATGATACAGAGCGGATTTGTAAAAGTTTGCAGAAAAACGGTTTCATAGATTTGTTTTTGCGGAACGATGTGCGTGGAGGAAAAGCTTCGGCCGCAAATTTAGGCTTCAGGTATTCGTCCGGAAAAATTGTTGTGCATTTAGATGCCGATTGCAGTTATGATAACGATGCGCTCGAAAAAATTATTATTCCATTTTATCTTGACGAAAACATCGGGGCGGTTGGCGGAAATATTTTAGTGCGGAATTATAAAGACAGTTTATGTGCGACCTTACAGGCTATAGAATATTCTGATACTATTTCTGTGGGAAGGATTACCTCGAGTTATTTAGGAATTTACCGTGTAGTTTCAGGTGCATTTGGCGCTTTCAAACGGGAGGCTCTTGAACGTGTGGGCGGCTGGGATATTGGACCGGGATTAGATGGTGATATTACAGTTAAACTAAGAAAATTAAATTATAAAATTGAATTTGAGCCGGAAGCAATTTGTCAGACAAGCGTACCTAATACATTTAAAAAATTAGTAAAGCAGCGTTTACGATGGGATAAATCCATTATCCGTTTCCGTGTGCGTAAACATAAAGATGTTTTTTTACCAAACTCTACTTTCAAATTTTCGAATTTTATTTCTTCCTTCGAAAACATTACTTATAATCTCGTGTTAAATTTTAAGTGGTGGGTTTATGTCATTGACATGACACTTAATTATCCGAGCATTTTAATGTTCATAATACCTTTTAATATTTTATTATACACGGTAACTAATTTTTTAAAATTTCTGATTTTCTCTTTATTCCGTACCCGTAAAAATGAGCAGGTGAGTTATTTTTTGATTTACCTGCCATGTATGGTGTTTTATTTCGGATTGTATCTGCGCATTGTAAGAACGATTGCTTACGTTGACGAATTATTCTTTAAACGTTCTTACGAGGATAATTGGAACCCTGCTAAATCTTCGGCACATGCCAAAGAGCTTGGTCTATAGAAGTACGAGTTACGATTGACGAAGTGCGAATTAGGAATAAATAATATTTAAAGCTTAGAAATGTGCTCGAGGAATAAGTTTAATGCCTCTTTCTTCTTTTCATCCAATATGTAACTGATCTTATTCGAAAGATAATCCCGGGCATTGAAATTTTTAGGGTGTTGGATATTTGATTCCTTAATTGCTTTATCTGTATTTATAATTCCTTTTTTTAGCGCTTCGTTAAATTTAGAAATGAATTTTTGATCAATTTCAGATGTTGTCACCCAGGCCGCAAATACAAATGGAAGCCCTGTCATTTTTTTCCATTCCTCCGCTAAATCATATTCATATTTAAAAGTGCCGTTTAAGGCAAAGGTTCGGTCGCCAATGACTACTGCAGCGTTTGTTCCGTTAATTTGTTTTTCGTAACCGGGTTTAGCATCACGGAATTCAAATTGCTTTTTCCAGTAAAATTTATTGAGAACTTTGGTAAGTTTTACAGAAGATTTCGATTGGTAATCGAGCGTTACTGTTTTTATTTCTTCGAGCGGTACTTCACTGTACAATTTCACGCTATCCACTTTCCCATTGGCGCCAATGCAATAATTAGTAATTATTTTATAATTATCGAGCTCCGGCAAAAGTGCAACGGGGACAAGGCCAATATCAACTTGATTAAATTTCAATTTTTGTGCGCAAATGCTTGGGATGTCTTCCTGGAGTTCGATGGAATTAATAAGTTCCGAATTTTTTAATCCATACCTGAAAGGTAAAGTGTTAAAATAATTGACAATTGATATTTTTATTTTTGGAAAGTTCAAAAGAGCTTCGGAAATTCTCTAATCTGTAATGTCGATCTTTTTGAAGAACATGCCCTCGCCTTTCATCACAATCAAAACAGCGGTTTTGGCATCTTTTAGTAAATCCATTGGCATGTAAAATTTAACTTCATCATTCTCCATTAATTTTTTCTGGAAAATAATTTCACGCCCCCCTCTTTCCAAATCCTGAAAAGTAATCCTTAAAATTTCACCGTATTTAGATTTTCCTGTTGCAACAAATTCCTTTTCTAGTAATTCGCCGCGTGTGCATTTTATACCTTCATCGCTGGCAAGTTCGGTACGGTTAACTTGCGGTACAACAATTGAAGTATCGCCTGTAATAACGCTGCCTGTTTCTATCCCTTGATTCTGCGAAAAGCCGGATAAAGCCATAACAACTAATGACACAACAAAAAAAATCTTTATGCCAGGCACCTTATTCATCTCATTAGAGGAATCCAAAATTAACATACTTGATGAAATATCCTCTATTTGTTTGTAAAAAGTTATTTATTGGCTTTTTTATGGAATTATATGGCCTTCCCAAGGGCAATATTTGCCATTAATTCGTTAATTTTGTCTCTCAAATGTCTGACTCTAAATATAATCTCAGAGGGGTTTCGGCCTCAAAGGAAGATGTTCACAAGGCCATTTCAAAGTTAGACAAAGGACTTTTTCCTAAGGCTTTTTGTAAGGTGGTGCCCGATTTTTTAAGCGGGAGCCCCGAACATTGCATCATTATGCATGCCGACGGAGCCGGAACAAAATCCTCTTTAGCTTATGCTTATTGGAAAGAAACCGGCGACTTAAGTGTATGGAAAGGTATTGCGCAGGACGCAGTGATTATGAATGTGGATGATTTGATTTGTTCTGGTGCAGTCAATAATATTCTATTATCCTCAACCATTGGCCGCAATAAAAATTTAGTTCCCGGCGAAGTTATTTCAGCTATCATTAACGGTACCGAAGAAGTTTTAGAAATGCTGCGCAAAAATGGCGTTGATATTCATTCTACCGGTGGCGAAACCGCTGATGTGGGCGATTTGGTTAGAACAATTATTGTCGACAGCACTGTTGTCTGCCGTTTAAAACGCAGCGAAGTTATTTCGAATGACGGGATTAAAGAAGGAAATGTAATTGTTGGTTTATCTTCCTGCGGAAAAAGCATTTATGAAACAGAATACAATGGTGGAATGGGCAGTAACGGTTTAACGAGCGCACGTCATGATGTTTTCGGAAAACTTGTGGCGGAAAAATATCCTGAGACATTTGATAACGCATTACCAAAAGATGTAGTATACACGGGTAATTTAAAACTGACTGATAAAATTGAAGTTGAATACGCAGACGAAAAACAAAAAACACATAAAGAAAAAATAGACGCCGCGAAATTAGTTTTGTCTCCAACGCGTACTTACGCTCCAATCATAAAAAAGATTTTAGCTGAATTGCCCGGACAAATTAACGGATTGGTTCATTGCAGTGGCGGAGCGCAAACCAAAGTGCTTCATTTTTTAAATGATGGTTTACATGTGGTGAAAGATAATTTATTTGCGGTTCCTCCTTTATTTAAAACCATACACGAACAAAGCCATACCGATTATCAGGAAATGTATAAAGTATTTAACATGGGTCACCGAATGGAGGTTTATGTTCCTGAAAATTTAGCCGGGAAGATTATTTCTATTTCTAAATCATTTAATGTCGACGCTAAAATAATCGGCCGCGTTGAAAAAGGAAAAGGGAAATCCGTTACTATAAAATCAGAGTTTGGGGTTTTTGAATATTGATTCTTTAATGGTGGCTTCGACTCCGCTCAGCCACCGGGTTTTCTAAAGAGGTTATTTTAAAAAAACGGTCATTGAGCGGAGTCGAAGTGCCGGATCATTTAAGCAACACACACTTCAACGTATTCTCCTCCGAAACCAACAAGTACTTTTTTCCATCTTTAAACAAATCGCTTACTATTGGAGTTCCGGTTCCTTTTATTTTTTTAGCAACTGCTTTTGTGGCTGCTGGTACTAAATGAACTTCACCTCCAATTGTGCTTAACACAAAATAAGCGCCATCAGTATCATAAAAATAGCTTACATATTTATAAGTATAATCTGTGTTTTCATAAGAAAATAATTCGTTACCTGAGAAATCATAACATTTTAATTTCGATTTTTCCAAAACCATTAGATCTGTTTTCTTGTCGTCATCTATTTTCTCAAAGCTATAAATTGCGTCTTCGAATTCTTCAGGAAGTTTAATGGCCGTTTTTTTATCGGTGAGGCTAATGCTTTCCAATAAACTGTTTTTATCATCGAGATAGATAATTTTGGAATTCTGGATATTGTTCGCCGCATCCACAAAATAATTCCGAGCTTGCTCAATCACTTTATTGCTGAAATCAATACGACCTGCACCCCTTCTGCTGAACACATAAATTTTCCCTCCTGCATCGCAAGCGATTAGATAGTCACTTGCACCTACTTTTGAATAATTAATTGGCAGATTAACTTCTTCTGTTGTCTTCACCGGTGCGAAGTTTTCGTTTTTGGAGCCGTTGCTATTGTAATTATAAATCATTTTATCGGCACAGGCAATCAACATGCGGTATTCTTTAGTGTTCTCATAATCAAATACCGCTAAAGCATTTGTGGCGCGGGCGGGTAATTTTACAGGAAAGCCTTCCACGTAATTTCCGTTGCGGTCGATTAAATGCAGATAATTCGCAGTGTTGAAAAGCAATTGGAATTTTTTATTCCTGAAAGCATCGATGGTATAAACATCCGAAGCAATGACTTCATTAATTGGTTTTTTCCATAAAACATTTCCTGTAGCATTAATCAAATACAAATTATTCTTTGCATCCTGCATCACCAGTTCATTTTCATTTGATTTATGGTTTATGAAAGTCCATGTTTTATTGTTGATGATGGTATCGGCTTCAAAAGTCCACAGACCGGGGATTTCTTTATTGTTTGAGCTTTGCTGGTATTTTAAATTGGTGCGGAACTGCAATACATTTTTATAATTACTGAAGGTGATGCTTAAATCACTTAGTTTATCGAGTTTCTTCGATTGCTCATCAGAAATAAAACCAAATGCGTTATTTATTTGCGGCAGGTTTTTGT
>CAZRNW010000179.1:0-7386 GCA_964601535.1 uncultured Flavobacteriaceae bacterium | reverse complement strand
CATATGCGAAAAAAATATTTCCCTGAGGGTCTAGTGCGCTTGATGCAATATCCTGCTGACTAGAGGCCATACCTGAAAAACTTTGAGGTGTAATTGCGCCTGTGATTGTATTTATGATCCCGGCCGAAACATTTCCGCCTGTTGAACCTCCAAGACCAAAAAATCTGCCGTTGGCGCAATCATAATTCATGTCCCATACTTCGTTCCAGGTCGTAGTTCCGGTAGTAATTAAATTATCATAAACACCGTTTGCATCAATCCTAACAATTCTTGTTCCAACTGCACTATTAAATCCTTCTCCTGTATAAGATTTACCGGTAATTTTATCCACCACAAAATTTCCTACATATTTATTTGCAGGAAAACTTCCTAATGATGTCCAGCTTTGCGATGGTACGGTACCACCAAATGTCCACATTAAAGCACCGGCCGGACTGTATTTACAAATTAAAAAAGGACCACTGCCTCCATAAACATAATAATTCCCGAAATAATCATAATCAACATCGTATCCGTAATTATTAGTTGCCAAAGCTAAATTTACAATCCAGGGGTCAATAGTTAACTCTTGATTAGGGTCGTAACCACCTGGTATTTGAAATGAAACGGTGTTATCTTCATTTAATACAAAATTACATGCTAACTTCTTTCCGTTTTGAATAGCTATCGGACTCAATTCTTTTACTGTTAAATAAGGAGTTTTAATTTGTAATTCATTGTTACGGATTTTAATGCTTTTAACATCGCCTTTAAATTCCATTTTGAAATCGGCAAGATTGGCGCCGGGTTTTAAAATAACATTGTATTTAATCCCGTCCGTTCTTTCGTCGGTAAAAGTATACTCAACATCAATGTTATTATAGATGTTTTTATAAACTAATTTTTTATAGCAATTTGATTTATAAATAGCATCGCCATAGCTTTGATAATGTTTCTGTAACCCTTCAGTCACAGGAATAATATTTGGGTTTGAATTTTTCCAGCTAACATTTACAAAAAATTCGTTATCAGGTGTAGCTGTGATTTTTTTTCCGTGCTCAAGCTCTTCTTTTTGTTCATGGGTCATTGGAAAATGCTCCAGTATCCTGTAGGTTAAAGAATTTTGGTGAAAGTAAACGCCTTCATCAAAATGATCATAAGCAAATAAAGTTGACTTGTTTTTTACGATATCAGAAAACTGACCTTTATTTTCAATGATTACACGTCTGCCGAATAAGTCACCGGAAACCTTAAATTTTTCCCTGGCTGAAATGTTTGAAAATGTAAAGATGCTTAGGATTAAGCTTAAAAGTAGGGTGGTTCTTTTTGACATAATTTGTGGCTTTAAGTAAAATTCCTTTTTCTTGGGTAAATAGTTCTCTCCAAGAGATTTTTATAGTTATCCAAATGTACAGATATTCAACAACTTGATGCTTTATTATCCCTAATAAAACCCCCGCTTTTACTCGAAATAAGTACACCATTACTCAATCACTGAGATTCTTTGCTGTTAAGGGCATCGCTTGGTTGTCTGGTTTTTGATGGAGAGTACCCCATTTTAGACTGATTTCAAAACTTTCATAATGAGCCAAAAAATCACCAAATTTGCGCCCAATTACTCTAGTGTTTGTCCCGGCTGTTGTTGGGAAGTATGCTAAAGACCTCCTGTTCAGGTGGTGGAATGGTATACACGTACGCTTGAGGTGCGTATGCCGCAAGGCGTGGGAGTTCGAGTCTCCTCCTGAATACAAAGCCCTTCGGAAACGGAGGGCTTTTGTTTTTTTAAAAGGTATTTTGAAAAATTTTTACTGGAAAAGAAATTAATTCCTTACAACCCAGCCATTCCGGCCGCCGGCCTGCCAGAAATAAGTGCCTTTTTCAAGATGCGTAAGATCACAGTTTTTTGTTTCTTCGGTTAGTTCCTCTTTGAAAACCAGTCTTCCTGAAATATCAAAAACTTCAAGAGTAGAAGGGAGAGGAAATTTTTCACTAAGATTAATTTGTCCGTTACTGGGGTTAGGATAAATTAATCCATCAGTGAAATAATCATATTCCACAGCAACCATTGATGAAATTGCAAGTGTTACTCCATTACCTGTTGCTCTAACACGATAATAAGCCGTTCCTTTAACCGGAGTATCATCTGTAAAATTGTAAGATGAATTTCCTGAACTTTGCCCGCTGGCCTGAACCTGACCAAGGATTACAAAATCTTTTCCATTTATACTGCGCTCAATAAAATACGCAGCAGTTTTTTCCTCTGATGCAACAGTCCAATTTACATCTACAACGGATTCTCTTGCCTTTGCTTTCATGTCTACCACTTCTAATGGTAAAGGAAGATTAGGTGTTACAACTACGCCATCAAAATAATAATAGGCACCTGTATAAGATCCGCCAACAGCAGGAGCTGTAGGCGTAAGTGCATCACTGAAAAAATTACCAATGGCTACATATTGGAATGCAGTTGTGGCTGTAAAAATTCCGGAAATTAAAGTCCAATTCGTTTTATCAGTAATAATACTTGTGCCATACACCTGCGAAATATTATTCATCGACGCTGACGGTGTAGTATTGAACTGAAATCCCCAATTAGATGCGCCAATGGTTGATAATTCGGTAAGACTAATTCTTACTTCACAGTAATATTGCGTTCCAACAACAAGAGGAGAAGTGAGTGCTGCGCCAAAATATTCATGATACAGAGCCGTTGCGTGGCGGTTAACTCCGGCAACATAACCATTTCCACCAAATGGTGTTTGGGTTCCGGCGAAATTGGTTGGAACGGTAGCGTTACAAGTGTTGAACAAATCAACTGTATTCTGATAATTCGACCAATTGGTTAAAACAAGACAGCTACTAAAATTTTCAAAGCCGGGATTCGGTGCAAGATTCTGCGCCGAAACAATGGAGACGTTTAGAACGGAGGCCACGAAGAGTAAGCGAAATCCTTTCATATATCAAATATAATTAATTTTATCAAATAAGCAATTAGCGGGTTTTGGGCTACTTAGCAACACTATTCAAGCCATTATTTGGTACCCTCAATAATATTACCTATATTTGCATATCCTTTTGAGGGTTGTATCACAATCTGAATGCCGGAACCCGGCCACAAATTCAATTTAAGTTTACAATTTTTGAGGTATTACAAGGTGTTTCACACTCAAATGACCTGCCTAATTAAAATACATATATAATTAATGACATTTAACGATTTAAGATTAACAGAGCCATTCTTATTGGCTTTAGAAGGTGTTGGCTATAAAAGTCCCACACCAATTCAAGAACAAGCAATCATTCCCGTTTTAGAAGGGAAAGATATTTTCGGTTGCGCACAAACAGGTACTGGTAAAACAGCTGCTTTTGCACTTCCTATTTTACAACAATTACACAGTAAGCCAAGCTCAAGAAGCATCAGAGCACTTATTCTTGCACCCACACGCGAACTCGCTATCCAAATAAGTGAGAACATCAGCACTTACAGTAAAAATGTAAAAATTACACATACCACTATTTATGGAGGTGTTTCACAAAAAAATCAGGAACGCGAACTCCGCAAAGGTGTCGATATTTTAGTCGCCACACCCGGAAGATTACTCGATTTAATGCAGCAAGGTTTTATTAAGCTCGATAAAATAGAGCATTTTGTTTTAGATGAAGCTGACAGAATGCTGGACATGGGTTTTATTCATGATATAAAACGAATAATTACCAAACTTCCCGTAAAACGTCAAACACTTTTCTTTTCGGCAACAGCAGCGCCTGATATTATGAAACTGGCCAATTCTTTATTAAAGAATCCGGTTCATATTTCAGTAACGCCTGTTTCATCAGCTACACCTTTGGTTGACCAGAGTATTTATTATGTTGCTAAAGAAGACAAACGTTCCTTGTTAAAACATGTTTTAAAAACTGAAAACATTGAACATGCTTTAGTATTTACCCGTACAAAGCGCGGGGCCGACAGAGTTGCAAAAGAATTAAACAGAAACGGTATAAGTTGTGAAGCAATTCATGGCGACAAATCGCAAGGGGCAAGAGAACGTGCTTTGAAAGGTTTTAAGAACAGAACCATCCGCGTACTAGTTGCAACTGATATTGCATCGCGTGGTATTGATGTAGATAAACTTTCGCACGTAATTAATTTTGAAATTCCTGAAGTGGCAGAAACTTATGTACACCGTATTGGACGTACAGGCCGTGCAGGCTCTACGGGTATCGCCCTTTCTTTTTGTACTAAGGAAGAATTACCTTATATGAAAGACATCAATAAGTTAATAAAGAGTAAAATAGGGGTAGTATCCTCTCATCCATACGTAAACCAATAACAATAAATAAAAACCGTTCGCCTTATGCGGACACAAAAAACAAAAACAATGAAAAAAGGAACAGTTAAATTTTTTAATGAGTCGAAAGGATTCGGATTTATTAAAGCAGAAGACGGAGAAGAAATCTTCGTACACGTTACAGCACTTAAAACGGAAATTCGTGAGAACGACGTTGTAACTTTCGATGTTGAACAAGGAAAAAAAGGATTAAATGCAATTAATGTATCAATAGCATAATTCCCAGAAACAATTTCTCAAAACAAAAAGCGCCTCAATAAGGCGCTTTTTTTATTCTTTTCCGCTTACATCCACTTTTTTTTAAGAGCATCAAGATGAATTGTAAATTCTCTTGTGAATTTTTCAAGCTCTTCAGCTGATTCTTTCAGATATGCAAGTAGTTTTTTTAATTCTTCTGCCGACAGTTTTTCAATTTTAATATTCAATAATCCTAAAATGGAAACAATTGGTCTTCTTGTATTGTGTGAGGTGAGAATGAGCATGTCTTCTAAAGATTTTATGTATTCTTCTTTTCTTTGTTCAAGCTCTTTCCGTTCGGTTATTAAGGTTCTTAAAGAAAGATAACCGCTGATTTTTTCAGTCTTTAGCGGGATAATAACTGTATCTACCCAATAGCAGGTCCCGTCTTTTGCCATATTTTTTATTTCTCCATGCCATGTTTTGTTTGAAGAAATAGTCTTCCATAAATCTTCAAAAAATTCCTTGGAATGATTCCCGGAGTTAACAACACTGTGATTTTTTCCAATCAATTCATCCCGCTTATATTTTGATACTTCACAAAACTTATCATTCGCATGAATTATTTTTCCTTTTGTATCAGTAATTGATGAAATAATATTCACGTCAATCGCCTGTAAATAGGTATTAAGTATTTCGTGTGAATTAAGGTTGTCAATACTGAAAGTTTTCATTTTAATAGAATAAGAGGCGATGTTAAGAAGAGAAAATAAGTATTGTTTAATATGCTAATATAAACAGCATTAAAACAGGTAGAGTATGAAATAAATCATATCTGTTTATGAATAATCTTTGTTTTTAAAAAAATAAACTATTGTACTTTTGGATACTTATGGAAAATAATGGCGATTGTTTGCACTGTAAATCTTTCGGCAAAAGTATTTTTTCCTGTTTGGAAAAAAGCATTGCATCAAAAATTGTGAGCTCAGTGAATGTTCCTTTGTTTTTCCGAAAAGGTCAGGATGTTTACACGGAAGGAAATAGTGCTAAGGGAGTATTTTGTATTCAATCGGGAAAGGTGAAAGTTTATAAAAATTGCGAAGGCAGGAACCTCATAATAAACCTTTCATGTAATTCAGACTTGATAGGCTACACGGGCATTTTTAACGGTGGTACTTTTGTCAATTCAGCCAAATGTATCGAAGATTCACATTTGTGTTTTATTCCAAAAAAGGCATTCCTTAACATTCTTTCAGCAAACCCAGAAATTGTGATGGCATTACTGAAGCAAAGCTGTCAGGAAAATGCTAAAATTTCTAATTACCTGAAGGATTTAAAATGCACAAACATGCTCGGAAGAATAACATCAACTCTACTTGAAATCAATAAAAAATTCGGTACTGATGAGAACAAAAATCTGAATGTGAACTTGACAAGGAAAGAAATTGGGGAGATTTCAGGAACTACCACAGAGTCGGCCATTCGTATATTAAATCAATTGAAGAAAGAAAAAGTAATAACCCTTAACGGGAGCAGAATCCGTATTCTTGATATAAATAAATTGCAAAGGCATTTTAATTAGTCTCTTTTTTAAAACTATTAATTTTTAGGCAATAAGCCCACGAATAATAAAAAGCAGCTAATCAATCTTCTTAAACCGCATCTGGAAAACGCCCCAGAATGCTTCTTTAAAAATTTTAGTACTCATTTTGCTTACACCTTCAACGCGGTCGGTGAAAAGAATAGGGACTTCTACTAATTTGAATCCCTTTTTGTAAGCGGTGTATTTCATTTCAATCTGAAAAGCATAGCCCATAAAACGGATGCCATCTAGATTGATCGTTTCTAAAACTTTGCGTTTGTAGCATTTAAAGCCTGCAGTTGTATCTTTAATTGGCAACCACAACACCATCCGCACATACACCGAAGCAAAATAGCTCATCAAAATTCTTCCCAATGGCCAATTGCTCACATTTCCGCCCTTTACATAACGGGAACCAATTGATAAATCGGCACCTTTTTCGCAAGCTTCGAGCAAACGTATTAAATCTTCCGGTTTATGGCTGAAATCGCAATCCATTTCGAAAATGTATTGGTAGTCGCGTGCCAAAGCCCATTTAAATCCATGAATGTAAGCAGTACCTAATCCTAATTTTCCTTTGCGTTCTTCTATGAATAATCTTGGATATTCCTTTTGTAATTCTTTTACTTTTGAAGCTGTGCCGTCGGGCGAGCCGTCATCCACAATCAATAAATCAAATTCCCTCTTCAGCGAAAAAACCTTGCGCACCATCTTCTCGGCGTTCTCGATTTCGTTATAAGTTGGGATTATGACGAGGTTTTGGCTCATTAAAAATGCTAATATACAAATTGTTGCATAAGTACGTTGTGGTAAACGTTTAGGTCCTTTTTTAAATTGTTCATTTTAAATAAAATTAACTTAAGCTCATAGGGGAAGCTAAGTTTTCAAAATTTTCCGCACTTATCAACACTCTATTAAAATTCTTCACTAATTAAGTAACTTTACCTTCTATGCTTAGCCTGAACCCTAAAGAACTGACTGTTGCGCAAGTACATCAATACTTATTGGGGGCAGTGGGGCCGCGCCCTATCTGTTTCGCGAGTACCATTGACAAAAACGGGAACAGTAATTTGGCACCTTTCAGTTTTTTTAATGTGTTTTCAGCAAATCCGCCAATTGCGGTTTTTTCTCCCGCCCGCAGTGGCAGAACAGGCGCTACAAAAGATACTTACGAGAATATAAAAGAAGTTCCGGAGTGCGTGATTAACATTGTTAATTACAGTATGGTCTATCAAACCAGTTTGGCAAGCAGTCCTTACCCAAAAGGCACCAGCGAATTTGACAAAGCAGGATTTACAC
>CAZRNW010000178.1:6445-7390 GCA_964601535.1 uncultured Flavobacteriaceae bacterium | reverse complement strand
AAAATGTGCATTACCGTTTTATTGAGTTCATGCCTTTTGAAGGCAATAAATGGGATTGGAGCAAAGGCATTTCTTTAAATGAAATATTAGAAGTGCTTAAAGGAAAATACGGCGAGCGTGTTACCAAATTACAGGACAAAAAGAATGATACGTCAAAAAGCTATAGAATTGAAGGGTATAAAGGAACCTTCGCTATTATCAGCAGTATCACCAATCCTTTTTGCGATACCTGTAACCGCATCCGTTTAACAGCCGACGGAAAAATTAAAAATTGTTTGTTCTCCAATAACGAAACAGATTTATTATCGGAATTGCGTTTGGGTAATGATATTGTTCCTTTAATTATGGATTCGATTCATAATAAAAAACGGAAACGTGCAGGAATGGATTCTTTCGAAGATATTTCAAATCCAGAAATTAACAGCAAGAACCGTCCGATGATTACAATTGGAGGTTAGGATAGTTGGGAGTTTTTAGTTCGGAGTTCGGAGAAGTTTAACAGCAAATCAAAAATACAAATCACTTGTTTTTAAGCGGAGATAACGCATCACTGAGAATAAAGCGCTGATGCTTGAAATAAAAATTCCTAGCAAAACAATACCGCCAAATAATAAAGCAAGCATGTTTTCATCCTGTAATTGCAATAAATCGGGAATGTAACTTGTACTCACTACTAAAAAACCAGCGAGTAAAGCTCCCGCTAAAATTCCCGCGATTACGCCCTGACGAACACCTTTAAAAATAAAAGGTTTGCTGATAAATGCGCGTGTTGCACCAACAAGATACATTGTTCTGATTGTAAATCTTTGCGAGTAAATAGATAAACGGATAGTATTGTTAATTAAAGCGATTGCGACAATCAATAAAAGTCCGCTGAAAATTAAAATATACAAGCTCACCACTTTAGCATTTTCATTTACCTGCTTGATCATGTCTTTGTGATAA
>CAZRNW010000178.1:0-6435 GCA_964601535.1 uncultured Flavobacteriaceae bacterium | reverse complement strand
ACAAAAGGTTTTTGCAAGAGATTTTTTTCAATACCGGCAAGCGTATCTGCATTTGCATAATCAGCATTTAGTTTTACATCCAGTGATGATAAAAGCGGATTGTATCCTAAAAACGAAACAAAATCTTCGCCCAAATCTGTTTTCAGTTTTTCTGCTGCTTGTTCTTTGGTGATATGATTAACACTTTTTGCGAATACCGATGCTGAAATTTCCTGCTGCAAAGCATCAATCTGCGCGGATGTGGCGGTATCTTTTAAAATAACCTGAAAGCCGATATTTTCTTTGATGTGATTGGATAATTTGCTGGCGTTTAAAACAACAAGCCCTAATAAACCGAGCATAAACAAAACCAATGCCAGACTCACCACCACAGTGATGGAAGATGTTTTTAAACGGCGTTTGGCCAGGTTGTCGGACATAGCACGAATTTAGCGGATATGCTTATGCATTTAAGAATGTCTGACCTCTAAAAATTAACAGTGAAATGTTTGTAACAACGAGTCTGGTCGAGCGGAATCGAGACTTAAAAAATCTCCTTCGCGACGCGGCGGGTAACCTCGCTGGTTCCCATGGTATAAAAATGAACACAAGGCACATTAGCCTTTGCCAATTCTTTACACTGATTTATGCACCACTCAATACCTGCTTCTTTTACCGCTTTATCGTCCTTACATTTTTCGAGTGTCTCGTAAAAATCGTGAGGAATATCTATCTTGAATATTTTTGGAAGCGATTTAATTTGTGATTTTGCGCTCAGGATTTTTAAGCCGGGTAAAATTGGAATGTTAATGCCATTCTTTTTGCATAAATCAACAAATTCAAAATATTTTTTGTTGTCGAAGAACATTTGAGTAACAATGTACTCTGCACCGGCATCTACTTTTGCTTTCAGCCATTTCATATCTATTTGCATGTTCGGAGCTTCAAAATGTTTTTCCGGATAACCGGCTACTCCAATGCAAAAATTGGTGGGAGCAGCATCTTTCATTTCTTCATCCAAATAATTTCCGGAGTTCATATCCACAATTTGTTTTACCAGATCTAATGCATAATGATGTCCACCAGGTTCAGGTACAAAACTAGGTTCTGTTTTAATGCTATCGCCGCGTAAAGCCAACACGTTATCGATCCCTAAAAACTGCAAATCAATTAATGCGTTTTCTGTTTCTTCCCTTGTAAAACCGCCGCAGATAATATGAGGAACTGCTTCCACATCATATTTATTCATGATGGCCGCGCAAATTCCTACTGTGCCCGGACGTTTACGGATGCTTACTTTTTCGAGGTAACCGCCTTCGCGTTTTTTGTAAATATATTCTTCGCGGTGATAAGTCACATCACAAAATGCAGGTTTAAATTCCATTAAGGGATCAATGGCATCGTAAATGCTTTGAATACTTTTTCCTTTTAAGGGCGGAAGGATTTCAATTGAGAAAAGTGTTTTTTTGCTTTGTTTTAATTTGTCAACTAATTTCATAAATGTATGCTATGCTTTCGGGATTCTGAATTACACGGTAACAGATTCAATGCCTTTAATTTCAGGAACTGATTTGCGGATGGTTTCTTCTATGCCTGCACGCATCGTCATATGACTCATGTTGCAGGTTTTGCAGGCACCTTTCAATTCAAGCTTTACTATATTGTCGCTGGTAATTTCAACAATTTCCACATCACCGCCATCTGCTTCCAGATAAGGACGGATGGTGTTAAGGGCGTCTTCTACTTTTTGTTGTAATGCGTGCATATTTATTTTTTCTTATTTTAATTTACCTCAACCGGCTGCATCGCATTTTTAATAGCAATTTGCTGTGCTGCATTTTGTGCCATCTCCGTCATAATTTTTGATGTTGCTGAGTCTACATCCAAAACAGTAGGCTTACCTCTATCAGAACCTTCCCTTATGCTTTGTACCTATGGAATTTGTGCAAGTAAAGGAATGTTTAATTCTTCAGCTAAATTTTTAACACCATCCCTGCCGAAAATATAATATTTATTATTCGGCAATTCTGCAGGTGTAAACCAGGCCATGTTTTCTACCAATCCTAAAATAGGAACATTAATAGTTGGCAAATTAAATAATGCAATCCCCTTTCTTGCATCTGCTAATGCAACATGTTGCGGTGTACAAACAACAATAGCTCCCGTTAAAGGAATCTGGGAACATAATGAAATCTGAATATCGCCTGTTCCCGGAGGTAAATCCACAATCAGATAATCTAATTCTCCCCAAACTGTATCGAAAAATAATTGCGATAATGCTTTTGATGCCATTGGTCCGCGTAAAGCAATTACCTGATTAGGGCCTGCCATAAACCCAACAGAATTTAATTTCACACCATAACTTTCAACCGGTTTCATTTTTGGTTTCCCGTCAAAATCTCCTGAGCCGGGCATATCGCCTTCTACACCAAACATAATTGTTTGCGAAGGACCATAAATATCCGCATCCACTAAACCAACTTTTGCGCCTTGCTTGGATAAGGCCAATGCTAAATTTGCTGCAACGGTCGACTTCCCTACCCCACCTTTACCTGAAGCAACAGCAATTATATTTTTTACGTCACGTAATGTTGTTTCGTCTTTCGCCTGCTTTTTTGTAGTAACATTAGCAGTCATGTTAATTTTTACATTCGCCTCTTTATCTACATAATGCAAAACGGCGTTCATACAGGCATTATGAATCATGTCTTTCATCGGACAAGCCGGTGTGGTAAGAACAACGGTAAACGAAATATTTTTGCCGTTCACCACTACATCTTTCACCATCCCCAGTGTGACGATATCCTTTTTTAAATCAGGATCATCAACATATTTAAGAGCATCGATTACTTTTTCAACAGTAGCACTCATTGTAAAATATTAAGAATGTAAAGTTAGTGACTTAATTTGTGAATAAGGCGGGAAATAGCAATAAAAAAGGGGTAAATCCCTCTATGGAAAGCCTATTTAGTAGCCGTTGGGGCAGCTGTTGGTTGAGGTGCAACCGGAACAGGGTTTGGGGCACTCAAATTCACGTATTTTAAGGGATCATTAAGAGAGCTGTCGATCAGATGCGCTAAGGAATCTGACATACGTTTTGCAATTCTATCCATCTGAACCCTGTCTTCGCCCGCAGGTCCACATGAGGTTAACACAAGAGCAATAACAAAAATTGGAAGAATGAGTTTTTTCATTGGTTAGCTTATTAATTGCGGTTTAAAGTTAATTGAAATTTATGAGATACAAAAAGCTTAAAAACAGAAAAGCCCTCCACCTGAGGTGAAAGGCCTTCCGTCTAACTAACTAACACAAAGAGTTATTATTTCTTCTCTTCAGTTGCAGGAGCAGTAGTTTCAGTTGTTGCAGCAGCTGAATCAACAGTAGCAGCAGCTTCGCTAACAGCAGAACTTAAACTAGCTTCTAAAGCTTTCGCGATAGAATCAGCAGCAAGCTTTGCAGCTTCTTCAGCTTTAGCTTTTTCTTCTGCAGAAGGACCACAAGCAACAAACGTAGCTACTAAAGCTACAGCAAGGATTGACATTACTTTTTTCATGAAATTTGGTTTTTTAACGTTAATAATTTCACATTTATACCGTTTTGTGCCTTTGGTAACCCGAAAATTTAAAAGAAAATGGATATTTTTTGTAACTTTCTGATTATCAATGAATAAAATTTATATTTATCCAATTCCAAGTACGTAAATCGTAAATCGTACTTCATTTTTGGGTTACCTTTGCCCTTTAAACGTATTAATCAATACAGGCATTTTATGGCTGGCAAAGCTCTGTTCACCGATACCGAATTTATTGAAGGCCTGCGGACAGGGAACGAAGCAGCATTAAAAGCGCTTTATAAAAAGTACTATAATATCGTTCTTAAAATTGTTGTGAATAACAGCGGCAGCAGTGAGGCAGCTGAAGACATTTATCAGGAAACAATTATTGTTTTATTTGAAAATGCCCAAAAGCCCGGCTTCACTTTAAATTGTCAGTTACAAACGTTTATCTATTCAATAGCAAAACGTTTATGGTTAAAACAGTTGCGAAATAACAGCAACATGACTAAACTAAGTAACGGCCAGGAAGAAGAACTGGTAGATGTAAGCGAAGAAATAAACGAGCATCTGCAAAAAGAAGAGGCGCTGCTGAAAATGACGAAAAGTTTGAGTGAATTGGGAGAGCCCTGCAAAACCATTATCACCGATTTTTATATCAGTCATTTAAGCATGGATGAAATTTCTGAAAAATTTGGTTATACCAATTCGGATAATGCAAAGACTCAGAAGTATAAATGCCTGCAACGATTAAAGAAACACTTTTTTGATAAAAAAACAGAGGCGAATAATAAAGTAGAATAAATACACTTTATTATAAAAAAAGATAATATGAAAAACACAGATTTATTTGATGATTATTTGTTCGGTAAGTTAAGCGCTGAACAAAAAGGTGAGTTCGAAAACAGTTTACGTACTGATCCGGTTTTTGCTACTGCATTTAAAGAACACAAAGTTTTAGTAGATGCTTTAAATAAATACGCAGAAAGAAACGAATTACGCAAAGCACTAAAAGCCATTCACCAAAAGGAATTTGGCAAGGATGCTAAAATCATTTCTATTAAACAGGAAACATTTTACCAGAAACTCGGACGCAATGTTGCTATGGCAGCAGGTGTCGGTTTAATTGCAGTATTATCAGCACTGGCTTTATTAAGTACCGGTGGTTATATTCTTACTAAACAAAACAGCGCTATCACCGATTTAAAACGTGATGTTGAAGAATTAAAATATACTCAAGACGGAATTGTAGAAGCCATTGCTAACGTTGGAGAAAAACCAAAATACGCACCCGCTAATTTTGAAGGAACAGGTTTTGCGATTAACAATGAAGGTTATATTATTACCAGCTTACACATGATTAAAGGTGCTGATTCTGTTTTTATCGAAAACAGCGATATCAGCCGCACTGCTGCAAAAGTTGTATTTACCGATCCGAAAATTGATGTGGCTGTTTTACAAATTGATAATAAAGAAATCTACAAGGGATGGAATTTACCTTTTGTATTCAGTAACCGTAACTGCGATTTAGGTGAGAAAGTTTTTACTTTAGGTTATCCGCGTAAAGATATCGTTTACGGCGAAGGTTCTTTAAGTTCACTTAGCGGTTATCACAGCGATACAACCATGTATCAGATTTCTATTCCTGTGAATCCGGGTAATAGCGGCGGTCCTTTGTTAGACGAGCAGGGCACCATCATCGGTTTAGTACGCGGTAAAATTACCAGTGCAGAAGCTACAGGTTTTGCCATAAAGTCGAAACAAATTATTAATGCCATTGATGCTTTTAACCAAAAATTGAATGATAAGGAAAATACATTGAGTATTAACCTTAAGAAAAACACCATAAAAAGCATTAAGCGCAGTGAACAAATTAAGCGCATTAACCCTTACGTTTTTAACGTCATGGTATATAAAGCCAACTAATTTCTTTAACATTTCACTCTTAAAAAGCTCTGTTTTGGGGCTTTTTTTGTTATAGGATTTTATGTAATTTTAATGAATGCTCCAAAGGAGGCTCCTTTATCTTGTAGTGTGTTTTTCGTCTTTATTTGAATTCATAAGGGCACAGGATATTATTTACCTCAACAATGGTGTTAAAGTTGAAGCCAATGTTAAAGAACTGAATGTTGTATCGATAAAATACAAAAACTTTGCAAACCCGGATGGGCCGACATATGTTGTAAACCGTCAGGATGTTCTCTTAATCCAATACCAAAACGGAACAGTTGAAATTATAAATAATAATCCAACATCTGTTTCTCCTCCGAACTCAGAAACACCAGTCCCAAAAAAAGAAATTACCAAAAAAGGTGTTTACGATGCCCATTACCTCAATAAAAACTGCATCTATTTTAACGGGATTGCTTTAACCAATTCGGATCTCGCATTCATTTACGACCGTGAATTCGCGAAAAGCCGTTTTTCACTCGTGTTGCTTGGCGCTTATAATTTCAATGTTCATACTAATTATACCAATAGCTACATTCAGGCCCTCCATAATTCTAAAAAAAATTACGATATAGGTGCCGGCATAAATTATTATACGCAAGCGCGTAAAAAAACACAGTACTTCGTGGGTGTTCTTTTCAAATACATGAATTACGACTATGTACGCGAAACACCCATCGAAGAATCCCTTAATGGACTCACTTATACAATTATTAAACAGGAAAATGTAAATAATTATCAGATAGCAGGAATGATTGTAAATGGATTGCAATTCCGCATTACACCTTTTTTTACTTACAGGACATTTATAGGGCTTGGCATGACCAATGCGGACAGTGATCTTTCGAAAGCAGTAAAAGAAAATTCAGCACAAAAACCGCGTTCGTTCGTAAAAGCTTATTTAGGGATGTGCGTAGGTTACCGTTTTTATTAATGAAGGTAAAGGTTTACAT
>CAZRNW010000177.1:0-7493 GCA_964601535.1 uncultured Flavobacteriaceae bacterium | reverse complement strand
ACTTCAGCATTATAATTTTCTACCTTCAATGTTACAGGCAAACTATCCCGCGTTTTATTTACTAATTTAATCGTAAACAAATTGCTTAACTGATTATTAGGTTGTTCCTGATACAACATACCTTTTGCCCTAAGAATCGTTGCATCATAATCAGAACGGGTACTTAATAAAAACACCTCGCCGCCGATAAGCAGAATCAAAACAACAATGTATGCTTTCATTCTTGTCGTAAAATGAAGTTTCCGGCGTTTCTTTATTCCGTTTTCTGATGCGTATGTAATCAATTTTTTTGGTAAACCAACACTTTCCATTATTCCATCACAAGCATCAATACAAGCTGTACAATTCACACATTCTAATTGGGTGCCGTTGCGTATATCAATTCCTGTGGGACAAACCCTAACACATAAACCACAATCAATACAATCTCCCTTACCATGATCTTCATTCCGTTTCATTTTATGGCGCGGCTCACCTCTTCGGTAATCGTATGCAACCACTATACTTTCTTTATCCAATAAAACACCCTGCATACGGCCGTAGGGACACACAATTAAACAAACCTGTTCACGGAACCAGCTATAGACAAAGAAAAAAATAGTAGTGAAAATAAGAAGTGAAGTAAATAAACCTTTATGCAAAGCTATCGGCTCTTTCGCTATTTTTAAAACTTCATCAACGCTTATGATATAACTTAAAAATGTAATGGCTATAACAAACGAGATTCCAAAAAATAAAATATATTTCGAAACACGTTTCATTATTTTTTCCGTATTCCATCCTGCTTTGTCCAATTGCTTTTGGTGATTCGCATCCCCCTCTATCCAATATTCTATTCTTCGGAAAAGCATTTCCATAAAAATAGTCTGCGGACAAGCCCAACCGCAAAACACGCGTCCAAACACAACGGTAAACAAAGCAATAAAGACAATAAATATGAGCATTCCCAAACCGAAAATAAAAAAATCCTGTGGCCAGAAAATGCTTCCGAACAAGATGAATTTACGTTCAATTATATTAATAAGGAAAAGCGGCTCCCCATTCACTTTAATAAATGGTAAACCAAAAAATACAATTAAATAAACATAACTGAGATAGGTTCTGAGGTTATAAAGTTTTCCGTGAGGTTTTGTAGGATAAATCCAAGCCCGTTTGCCATCTTTATCTATCGTCGCAATCGAATCCCTGAAACTTTCACTCGTATTTTCTATTGAGCTCACGTTATTAATTAGCACCTCATTTTTTAAGCGAATCCGGCGGCACTACTTTTAGCGAATCCGATTTAACAGCCGTTGAATCCGCGGCTACAACTTCCTCAACATACAAATCACCTTGTTTATCTTTTCCGTTGGGAGGATTCGTGCCTCTTAAAGTCTTAATAAAACTTGTCACCTGTGCTATTTGCATCGGCGATAAATCTTCTTTCCAGGATTTCATTCCTTTATCAGGCCAACCATATTTTACAGTTTTGAAAATATCTTTCACGCTTCCTCCATGCACCCAATAATCATCCGTCATATTCGGACCAACTCCACCCTCACCTAATTTACCGTGGCATGCAGCACATGTTGAAATAAATAAATCTTTTCCAACCGCTAAATCTGCTTCTGAGGTCAACATTTTAACTGAACTTTCATCCACGTTATTTGCTGAAGTTTTCATGAATTCAGCAATAGCAAGCTCTGCCTCCTTCATTTCGTTTTTATATTCTGCCGCTTGTAAGTTTCCTGTTTTAGCGCCATGATAATGAATCATGTAAACAATCCCAATTAGAATTGTGAGGTAAAAACCATACTTCCACCACGGTGGTAAATTATTATCTAATTCGCGGATACCATCGTATTCATGGTCCATCAAAATTTCAGCTTCATTTTCAACATCAACAGCATCGTTCAACTGATCAAAAATCGTTTTTTCTTTGGGTTTAACGACTGCCTTTTTTACTTCTCCTACAGGTTTTGTGAAACGACGTATCACACCAATTAAGGAAGCGATAATAACAATCTCCATTAATATAACTGCGCACATGAAATAAAAAGTTCCCGGACTAATACCACCCACCGACCAATCGTGACTTGCAGAATTAGCTGAATAGGAGGAAAATGCCATCAAGGAAAAGAGTATCGTTAAAGAAGCAGCTGTTCCTGAACCTGAGTTTTTTTGCTGCTGTTTCATAAAATCAGAATCACCCAGATTTTTTATAACAGCTGATAATGCCGCAATAATAATAAGTAACAAAATAACTAAGGCTAGCAATGTATTGAACAATGGGTTGGAAAAAACAGTTGGTGCTTCTGCAGCAGTTTCCTGAGAAAAATTAACCAAAGGCATCAACAATGCCAACAGAATAAGTTTATTTTTTTTATTAATTAAGCTTTTCATAGCCGTGGTTTTAATATTATAATTCAAATGGAATTTGCTTTAGTTTGTTGATGTAGGATTTATCCATTTTAAAAGCATAAAACCCTACCACCATAAAAAACAAAAAGAAAATTAATAATGAAGCCAAGGGATAGATTCCTATTCCGGTTATGCTTTCTAAATAATTAATGAATTTCATAATTTTTATTTTTAGTTAGATAATTTTGCTATTTCTTCCTTCGGTGCAACTTTAATGTCTTTTCCTAAACGCTGCAGATAAGCAATCAATGCGATAATCTCTTTGTCAGATGCGGTTTGAATGCCGTCTTTCTTTAAACTTGCTGCAATTTCATCCGCTTGCTTAATCATATCTTTCTCCGCCTGATTTTCATATCCCTCGGGATAAGGCACTCCGAGTTTCATCATTGCCCTTATTTTCCCAACAGTACTTCCAACATCCACTTTATCTTCGAGCAACCACGGATAAGTTGGCATAATGGAACCCGGCGACATTGAAGTTGGTTCTAACATGTGATTATAATGCCAGCTGTCCGGATATTTTCCGCCCAGGCGTGCTAAATCCGGTCCGGTTCTTTTTGAACCCCATTGAAATGGATGATCATAAATAAATTCACCTGCTTTAGAATATTCGCCATATCTTGATGTTTCACTTCTGAACGGACGCACCATTTGCGAGTGACAGGTATAACAACCTTCGCGCACATAAATATCCCTTCCCTGTAATTCAAGCGGCGTATATGGTTTTACACTTGAAATAGTTGGAATGTTTGATTTCACTAAAAAAGTCGGAACAAATTCTATAATACCACCAATCATTACCACAATTAAACTTAGAATAAGCATTTGTATTGGTCTGCGCTCAATCCAGCGGTGCCAGTGATCTTTACCATGCGTTTTATATTCGCTACTTAAGGCAGGCGCTTCTGCACTTTCATTCGCAGTAAAATTTCCAAGCTTAACGGTTTTCATAATATTATAAACCATTACTACGGCACCAATCAAAAATAATGTTCCGCCAACTGCACGTGCCGCATAAAATGGCGCCATTTTTGTTACAGAATCCATGAACTGCCATTTCAACTGACCTTCAGGTGTAAATTCTTTCCACATCAAACTTTGCATGATACCTGCCCAATACATCGGTACTGCATATAATACAATTCCTAACGTACCAATCCAGAAATGAAAATTGGCAAGTTTCATGGAATATAATTTTGTATTGAACATTTTCGGGATTAACCAATACAGAATACCGAAAGTCATGAAACCGTTCCAGCCCAAAGCACCAACGTGTACGTGAGCGATTGTCCAATCTGTAAAGTGAGAAATTGCGTTTACTGATTTTATTGAAAGCATAGGACCTTCGAAGGTTGCCATACCATAAGCTGTAACAGCAACAACGAGGAACTTTAAAACTACACTGTCACGAACTGTATCCCAAGCACCGCGTAGTGTCAGTAATCCGTTAATCATACCACCCCATGAAGGAGCAATCAACATCACAGAGAAAACCACGCCTAAAGATTGTGCCCAATCGGGAACTGCAGTGTACAATAAATGGTGAGGCCCCGCCCAGATATAAATAAATATTAATGCCCAGAAGTGAATGATGGATAAACGATATGAATACACCGGACGGTTAGCTACTTTAGGTAAGAAATAATACATCAATCCTAAATAGGGTGTGGTTAAGAAAAAAGCTACAGCGTTATGTCCGTACCACCACTGCACCAAAGCATCCTGTACACCTGCATACCATGAATACGATTTCCAGAAAGAAACAGGAATTTCAATGGAGTTCACAATGTGTAGCATTGCGACTGTAATAAAGGTAGCTATGTAAAACCAAATGGCTACGTATAAATGGCGTTCTCTTCTTTTTAAAATGGTACCGAACATATTTACACCAAACACCACCCAGATTAAAGCGATTAAAATATCAATTGGCCACTCTAACTCTGCGTATTCTTTACCTGTTGTTTTTCCTAACACTAAAGTGATAGCTGCTAAAACAATAATCAGTTGCCAACCCCAGAAATGAACCTTGCTTAAAAAATCGCTAAACATACGCGCTTTTAAAAGACGTTGTAAAGAATAATACACGCCCATGAAAATTCCATTCCCAACAAATGCGAAAATAATTGCATTCGTGTGAACCGGCCTTGCGCGGCCAAATGAGGTATAAGGTAATTCAAGATTAAGAACAGGAAATACCAATTGCAATGCAATTAATAAACCCGCCAGCATACCAACTATACCCCAAAGCATAGTGGCGTAAGCGAAGTATTTCACAATTTTGTTATCGTACTGAAATTTTTCGATTTCCATATATTTAGTTGTTATCAGTTTTGTCTTTTAATTTGTCCTCGAAAAGCATCCGGATGGATGGTGTATAATCATCATCAAATTGTCCGGTTTTTACCGACCAGATAAATGCGACTAAGAAAGCTATTGCTATAAAGAGGCTGGCGGCTATCAGGATGAAAATTACGCTCATAATCTAGTTCGGTTCAAAATTACTTTTGGTGCCAAAAACAAGGACTAACCTTAATCATTTTGTATCCTGACTTTTGTCATCTTCCTCTTTTTTGGATAATCTCCCAATAGCGCAACTAACGTAAGATTTTAAATTGGTGGTTATTTTTTCTAAACCGCCCTGATCAGTACCTGATAAAGGATAACCTAGTGCATTTAGTCTTTCATATACAAGATTAAGGTCAGCCTTATCCTGATAATCGACATCAACTTCGCTTTTCTCCGGAAAAACTGCTACTTCGGTGATTCCTTTTATTTTCTTTAGTTCTTTTCTGATGGTTGCTGCACATCCTCCGCATTTGAGATTGTCAACTGTTAATTGTGTTTTCATATTGCTTTGATTTAAGTTTATAAGAGAGGAGAGTACTCATGCCTGTTGTAAATAAAATAATACTGATGGAACTTACAGGCATTAATATTGCTGCGATGACCGGCGATAAAGTTCCATGGACAGCGAAGAAAAGACCAATGATATTGTAAAAAACAGAAAGAATAAAACTGCCCCCGATGATAAATTTATGTTTACTGCAATAATCAATCAGCTCAGGAAGAAAAGAAAATTTACTGCCTTCAATAATACCATCACTTTCCGGTGTAAAATTGTTGATGTTATCGGTAATTGCTATGCCAACATCACTTTGCATTAAGGCACCCGCATCATTTAATCCATCGCCAAGCATCATTACTTTACTATTTGATTGTAATGATTTGATATAATTCAATTTATCATGGGGACTCATGTTAAACTTAAGCTCAGCTTTACTATCCAAAACAGTTTTGAGATAACCTTCCTCAGCATTATTATCACCCGAAAGGATGGCGAGCCTGAACTTTTGTTTTAAGGCCCCGAAAGTTTCTTTTAATTTTTCACGGTAAGTGCTTTTTATACTGAAATTCCCGATGACTTTATGATTGATTTCAACAAACACATTACTGCCATTGGATAATTGGGATTTGCCGCCTTTCACCATAAAATCAGCGGAACCTAATTTCACCAGATGGCCTTTTATTACTGCTGAGCTTCCCTTTCCCTTTTCTTCATAAAAATTTTTGACAGTATAAGATTTTGTGAATGGAAAATAAGACACAATGGAGCGGCTTAAAGGATGATTTGATTGATTGGCCAGCGTTCTTACTAAAAAGATTTCTTCTTGCGCCAGATCATTTCCATTATAAATAATTTTTGATTTTGTCTGTCCGGTTATTGTTCCTGTTTTATCAAAAACAATAGTTTTTATTTTAGAAATTCTTTCGAGCACGGTTTCGCTTTTCAAGTACAAACCATAGCGCTGTAAAACTGAGAGCATACTCCCATTTGTAAAGGTGGCTGAAAGCAAGAGTGCGCAAGGACAAGCCACAATTAATACAGACGTAACAGCTTGCCACATTCTTGAATAGTCTGTAAAATACCAATACACGGCGGTCGCGATTGCAATGCTAAATAATGCTAATGTAAAATACCTGCTTAATGGCTGGATAAATGATTTATTTTTATCGTCCTTTTTCGAAAACGCATCGTTGTTCCATAACCGGGTTAAATAACTTTGCGAAACTTCTTTTACAACTTCCAGTTCAATAGCACCGCCAACCTGCTTACCACCGGCATAAACAATTTCTCCGATGCTCTTTTTTACAGGCAAACTCTCCCCTGTTACAAAACTGTAATCGATGGTGGCGTCACCCAAAAACAAAATCGCATCAGCCGGAATTATTTCATTACTGTATACTTTTATCCGGTCGCCTACCTTTATTTTTGAAACCGGAATTTGCTTTTCGCCACCTGCAGAACTAATGACGTTAATCCCCAATGGGAAATAAGACTTATAATCGCGGTTAAAATTTAAAGAGAAATGTGTTTTATTTTGGAAATAACGGCCAATCAGCATAAAGAAAACAATTCCTGACATTGAATCCAGATAACCAACACCTGTATTGCTTAAAATCTCATAAACGCTTCTGCTAAATGTAATAAGAATTGCCAGTCCGATCGGAGCATCTATATTCAGGAACTTTTGCTTTAATCCTTTGTAAGCCGAAATAAAAAACTCAGAAGCGCAATAAAAGAATACAGGTAAGGCAAGAAACAAATTCAAATAATTAAACAGATACTTCAGGTCTCCCACCTCTCCTCCCGAAAAATAATCCGGAAAACTCAGCATCATGATGTTTCCGAAACAAAAGCCCGCAATACCGATCTTATATATGTGTGAACGGTTTACTTTCTCGATTGATTTTTCAGAAATATCATTTAAACTTATGTGTGGCTCGTAGCCTATGGAGGTCATTAACTCAGCTAACTGCTTTAATGAAATTTTATTTTCATCAAACACAACGGCAAATTCTTTCCTTAAAAAATCAACTCTTGTTCTTATAATTCCCTTATTTAGTTTTCCTAAATGCTCTAGTAACCAGATACAGCTGCTGCAATGCATTTGTGGTAAATAAAAAGTAATATGATGTTGATTGTTCTCCGAGAAGTGTAGAAGTTTTTTCTTTACTGTTTCATCCTCCAGAAACGCAAACTTTCCTTCCCTTACCGGGTTTTTTTGCGTAATACCCGGATTTTTCTCTAAGTC
>CAZRNW010000176.1:0-7522 GCA_964601535.1 uncultured Flavobacteriaceae bacterium | reverse complement strand
AATAAAAACAGGTAATGAAGCTATGGTGCTTTCGAAGCAAACCACGCAGATAGGAAAAATTGCGAGCGCGGCGAAAATATTGTATTTCATACATAAAGAAGCCGGAAACAGTGAGCAGGCATTCCTGAATTATAAAATTTATATACAGTTGCATGATAGCCTTAATACTATCGAAAATAAAAAGGCAACAATTAAATCACAATTGAAATACGAATATGAAAAAAGAGCTACCGCCGATTCGGTAAGGGTAGCCGAAGAAAGAAAAGTTGTAGCAGCTCATTTCGAACAGGAAAAAACACAGCGTTACGTTTTATTCGGGGGTCTAATATTAGCGGCATTGTTTTCTTTATTCATGGTAAACCGTTTCAGGGTCACAAGCAGACAGAAAAAAATAATCGAGGAACAAAAGAAAACCGTGGAGCTACAGAAGAGTGTTGTAGAGGAGAAGCAGAAGGAAGTACTTGATTCAATTCATTATGCTAGGCGTATACAGTTATCATTATTACCGCAGGAAAGATATATTGAAAAAATTTTAAATAAAAAAAGATAGATTGAAACCTATTCAGCAAATAAAATTTTCAAAAACCTGTACGATTATAGTATTGTGGATGCTGCTGCCTTTGGTTTTTATTTCCCAAACTAAAAAAATAGATTCCCTTTATAATGTATTAAATAAGGAAAAGCAAGACACTACAAAGCTATATTTACTGAACCTGATTGCAGCCGAGTGGTCGAAAGTAAATATCGATTCGGCCATTGTGGTAGGTAAAAAGATGGTTGCTGTAGCGGAACAAACCGGAATTAAAAGCAAAATTTCGCAAACCTATTATGCCTTTGGAATGGGTTATTTTTTAAAGGGGGATTATCCTGCGGGACTGAAAAATTTTTTAAAAGCTTTGCAGTTGGCAGAAAAAAATTGCGGCGAAAAATTTCAGGGCCAATTACTTATTTCTATCGGCAATTCGTTTATGATGCAGGCAGAGTATGAAAAATCAATAGAATATTATGAGAAGGCTTTTTCTTTATTTCAGAAAGGTAATATGAAAAATGAAATGGCCAGGATCTATTCAAATATAGGTTTAGTATACGCGTATCAGGAAAAACCTGAAAAGGCCTTGCCTTATTTCATGAAGTCACTCGAATTCAGAAGAGAATCACCCGATGAAGAACAAACCGCTATGACTTATGATTTCATAGGTTTCGCTTACATTCACGGAAAGAATTATACAGAGGCCTTAAAATATTTGTACAAATCGCTTGAAATAAACAGGAGGGTTGGACATCCCATACGTATATTGGATAATTTGAGGAATATGGGTGAATGCCATCTTAAATTAAAAAATTATGTCCTGGCGGAAAAAGAATTGATGGAGTCGTTAAAAATTTCAAGGGACTACGGTCACACGAATGGTATCGAGGGAAATTATGTTGTGCTTCATGAATTATATGCAAGTAAAAAGGATTTTACCAAAGGATTAATGTATTATGAGAGCTATATTAGTTTAAGAGACAGCATGTATAATCTTGAAAATACGAAAAACAGTTTGCAGCAGGAAATTCAGTTTGAATACGACAAAAAAGTAGCTGCTGATTCGGTGAGGGTAGAGCAGGAACGGAAAGTTAGTGCGGCAAAATTAAAACAAGAAGAAACGCAGCGATACGCTTTGTATGGCGGTTTGGGTTTGGTCGCCTTATTTGCATTATTTATGGTGAACCGATACCGCATCATCCGTTCACAAAAAGAAATTATTGCGGAGCAGACTAAAACAGTAGAAATACAAAAGCTGATTGTGGAAGAAAAACAGAAAGAAATTATGGATTCCATTCATTACGCAAAAAGAATTCAAACATCCCATATGCCGAATGAAAAATATTTTGCATTCACTTTAAACAGATTAAAACGAAATGCCTGATTATTCTTTGTTCTTACTGTCAATAAAAATCGTAACCGGACCATCATTAATCAATTCTACTTTCATGTCTGCACCAAAAACCCCGGTTTTACATTCCTTGCTTAATTCAAGATTTATTTTTTTAATAAAGTACTCGTAAAGCGGAATTGCTTTTTCGGGCCGTGCTGCTTTTATGAAAGAGGGCCGGTTCCCTTTTTGTGTTGAGGCGTGTAATGTAAATTGACTCACCACTAAAATTTCACCATTAATTTCTTTCACACTTAAATTCATTTTTCCTTCTGCATCTGAAAAAATGCGCATGTTTGTTAATTTTTGTACGAGCCAGTCAGCATCCTTTTCATCATCAGCGTCTTCTATACCCACTAAAACCATTAAACCGCCGTTTATAGAGGAAAAAACAGCATTTTCTATTGTTACGGAAGCCCTTTTAACACGTTGAATTATCAGTCGCATAAATGAAATTAATTGCTTAAATTTACGTTTAAATTATAAAAAGAATCTTAATGAAAAAACTTATTTTATTTTCAGCCTTAACCCTAACTTTTATTGCTTGCAGAAAAGACACTAAGAAAGAAGAACCTGCACCTGAACCAACACCAACAGTAAGTTGTCCGTCGGCTTCCTGTATTTATCCGGATACTGTATTTGTTGCGAGCGGTGGCGGACCTTATTTAATTTTTAAATTTAAATTCGATTCTACTCAGGCACGTTTAAATAATATAGGTATGACATCAACCATCCCTTCAACAAACGAAGCCTGTTCTCCTAAGTTTAATAAAATGAGCGCGCATTATATTGAATTAGCTCAAAATGATTTCACACAGGTTGGCGGCGGAAAAGTTTTGTATAAAGCAAATAGTACCGATTGTGTTTCGGCTTCAAGTTTTACGAATGCAATTATTCATTGCCAATCTATAGTAGTACGTGAAAATCAAACATTCTTTGCTATTCCTCTAAGTCAGGTTGGTGCAGGTTCTTATAAATGGTTACGTATATCTTTAGCCTATCAGAATTATGATATTCCATTTTTAACAACATCAACCGGAACTAATGTTCAGTGGGGAACAGTTGCATCTTTTGTGGGATACAATACGTATATCAATCAGTATAAAATAAAAAATGTATTAGCAACGCCATCATCTTCTACAGGTGGGGTTGGAAGTCATTTGCAAGGCTACTGGGGATTTGAAACCATGGTTAGCAGTGTAACTTACACCGCAGACGGACAACCGCCTGCAGGAGCAACAACAGTTGTGAATCCTAATCCTGCTTCACCTATTCCTGCAGGAAGTTGTTTGGTAACGGGAGAATTTTATAATACTGCGGGTTCTTCGCTAGCGCCTTTGGTAATTACGGGGAGTGAAACAAGTGATATTGTGATTACCGTTTCATTATCTACGAATAAAAGTTTTGAGTGGAAAAAAGTGAACGGTGATGGTTATTACCAGCCCGATGCAGGGGAATTTCCTGTTGATATGGGAATACGTGGTATGATACCGAAGTACTAAAATTAATTTAGTTTTATAGAATCCCGGGTATTTATATCCGGGATTTTTTTTGTCAGTGAATTTATTGTTCTATATTTAGTAAAAATAATTTTATGAGAAAAATTTATATCATCACTTTATCTCTTCTTATTTCGCTTTTCGTAAATGCGCAATGCCCAACTTTTAGTATTAATGCTCCTAACGGAACAGTTGTGGGTTGTAATCCGAACTCAGTTCCTTTAAATGCAATAAATACTTCAACATTTGCCAGTGTAACTTATACTTGGATTAGTATGCTTACAGGAACTCAAACGGGCGCATCAATAAATGCGACTTGCCCCGGACCTTCAAATACGTTTACTGTTGTAGCTTCTGCGCCTTCCAGTACTTGTACTTCTTCACAAACTATTACTGTATCTGCTTCCACATTAGTTCCAAATATGACGGTAAGTCCGTTTACAAGAACAATAACCTGTAACGGTGCATGTGCATCTTTTACTGCAGTTTCTCTATCGGGAACTGCTAATATTGTAGGTACCTGGTATAATCCGGATTCATCGCCAATTACAGGTCCTTCTCTTTCACCAATGCTTATGTGTGCTAATGCTCCCGGAACTTATACTGCTCAATTTTGCAGTGCAATCAGCGGCTGCTGTACACAACAAACTGTTGCTGTTTTCGGAAATACCGTAATTCCTACAATGACAATTACGCCAACTACTATGAACGGATTCACAATTAATTGTACCAACCCGAAAGTTAATATGAATATTAATACCAGCGGAACTATAGCGCCCCTCGGTTACACCTGGACTCCTCTTTCTAATCCCTCAGCTTCAACTACACCTGCAACGGGTGGCTATACTGCTACTGTTCCCGGGCAATATGCGGCAACTTTTCATGATGGAAATTTCTGTTATGTATCAACAACCGTTAATGTTAGTATCGATACTTTGCGACCTTCACCTATGGCTATAACTGATTTACCTGGTAATAGTTTTACTATTAATTGTTACAACCCAAGTTTAATAGCAACTGCTGTGACCAACCCAATGTTGCCTCCCTCAAGTTATAGTTGGACACAACCGGGACCGTTAACAACTGCATCTAATACTGCATTAATCTCAATGATATCAATTCCGGGTCCATCCGGCTCAACAGCGACTTATACCGTTTCTGCCATGGGAGCAAATGGTTGTATTGGCAAGCAAAAAGTTGTTTTTGCTAAGGACACTTACACGCCTGCTTATTCTGCGGTTTTCACCCCAAGTGCAATCACCTGTTCTAACCCATGTATAGCTATGTCGCCCTTTGGAACATCAACAGTTCCAATTACTTTTACTTTTACCTCGCCTCCTCCAACGCAAACCGCAACTGTACCAGGGGCTCTATTTTGTATTCCCGGAACTTATACTATGACTTATATGAATAATTTAAATGGCTGTATGGGCTTAGCAACAACGGCTGTTCCTCAAAACGTGGCTCCGCCTTCAACGCTTACATTATCTGACTTTACATTATGTGCAAGCCCAACGGTTATTATTAACGGAGGTGCAACATTCACATTATCTTCCTATACTTATTTATGGTCAGGCCCCGGAACTATTAGTTCACCCAATAATTATAATACAGCAGTTAATGCTGTTGGTGTTTACACTATTTTTATCCAAAATTCAACTAACGGTTGTTTCACAACTAATACGGCGAATGTTGTTGCATGTACAGGAATTACAGAATCTTTAAAAGATATTTCAGTCGATATATTTCCTAATCCTAATACCGGAAAATTTTATGCCGATTTTGGAATGGATGCGGAAAATGCTGAAATGAGAATTATTAATTCGATTGGTCAGGAAATAGCAAAGTTTGGTTTAAGAAAAGGAAGAAATGAGATAGATATTAAAAATTTAGCTAAGGGAATATATGTCTGCACAATTTTCATTAATAATGAAGCAATCGGGAAAACAAAAATTGTAATTGAGTAAAATGTGTTAGACTTGTTATGAAAAAACTAATCATTGTTTTTATTGTAAGTTTTTTTTCTGGAAAAATAATTTCCCAATGTACACCGCCTTCAACATTTGCTGTTGGTCCTTATTATATTCCCTGCGGATTTAACTCTGTTGTAATTGCGGCGGGCACTAATTCAGCTGCAACAACCTATTCTTATACATGGGTGAGTCCACCTTTCGCAGGAATGACTTGCCCGAGTGGTGTAAACTGTTACTTTAACAGTGTAAATGGTGCAGGAATTTATACCGTAACTATCTTGGATCTTGTTTCCGGATGTCCTGCCACCAACACCATGGCAGTTATTCAGGCAACTACGGGTTTGTTTGTAAGTATGTCAGGTAACGATACAATTTGTTCAGGCGGTACCGCTTTTGTTTCAGCTTTTGTATCCGGACCAACAACTTTTACATGGAGTACGGGAAGTAATTCTAGCGGTATAATGGTGACGCCAAGTGTTACAACAGTATATTCAGTTAATGCAACAAGTATGGTGTCGGGATGTACAGGTACCGGAACTTTTGCAGTGAACGTTAAATTGTGTTTAGGGGTTCATAACAATCAGCGGATGAAAAATATAGTACCAGGTCCTAACCCAAATAATGGGAAGTTTTACCTGACTGTTGATGAAAATATCACAAACTTAGAAATACAAATTGTTAATTCAATCGGACTTGAAGTTCTAAGACAAAGTGTAGTGCAAGGAAAAAACGAAATTAACTGCAGTTTACTGGCAAAAGGTATATACCATTACACTATTTATCAGAACAGCGAATCTGTAAGAGGGGGTAAGATAATAATCGAGTAATTTAGTTTTAAATACAATCCCTTCACATCGGGAAGGGATTTTTCATTTTGCTACAATTCGTAGCAATCAATCTGCAATTCCGGGATTAACTTTGTTCAAAGATTTAAAGATTCAAGAATTCAAAGATTGATTTAGATGGCAACAATTAAGCGGTTTGAGGATATGGAGATTTGGCAATTTTCAGCAGAATTAGACGTTGAAATTTTCAGATTGGTGACAGATAACGAGATTATCGCAAGAGACTTTAAGTTGAAAGGACAAATGCTTGGCAGTTCGGGCTCAATCATGGATAATATAGCCGAGGGATTCGAAAGAGGAGGGAATAGAGAATTCATACAGTTTCTTTCATTCTCAAAGGGTTCGGCCGGTGAATTAAGATCCCAGTTGAGGCGTTGTTATAACAGAGGGTATATATCAGAAGAAATGCAAAATCAATTGATTTTCAAATGCGAAAAAATTTCCGAAAAACTTAACAACTTCATGAAGTACCTGAACCGTTCCGATTACAAAGGGCATAAATTCAAAAACAACTAACACCTACTAATTTGATTTCTTCCAATTTTTTAATCTTGAATCTTCAAATCTTTGAATTTTAAATCTTGAATCTTTGAATTCCGAATCCTCAAATAATTACTTCAAAGGCCGCGGCTCGCAAATAAATACACATAATAAATTTGCGAGGTATCAGTATGTTCAGGAATTTATGGAGGTTCTTGATGAGGAGTTAATACAAAATCACAAAACCGAAATCATTTACACACATCCTAAAACAATTATTAATAAAGTAGAAAGTCCGGATATCCCCGGGATGTATTCAATGAATCCTTATCAGGGATGTGAACATGGCTGTATTTATTGTTATGCGCGCAATACACACGAGTATTGGGGGTATAGCGCGGGTTTGGATTTCGAACAGAAAATAATTGTAAAACAAAATGCAGCTGAATTACTCGAAAAACAATTCAGCAGTAAAAACTGGAAACCTTCTCCTATCATGCTCTCCGGTAACACAGATTGCTATCAGCCACTGGAAAGAAAATTGGAAATAACCAGAAGGATTCTGGAAGTGTGTTTAAAGTTTAAACATCCTGTTGGCATTATTACTAAAAATGCACTTGTGTTGCGCGACATTGATTTGCTAAGCGAAATGGCAAAACAAAATCTGGTGCATGTAATGGTTTCAATAACCGGAACAGATGAAGAAGTGAGAATGAAACTGGAGCCAAGAACTGCAAGCTATAAAAACAGATTTAAAGTTTTGGAAGGCTTATCAAAAAATAATATTCCCTGCGGAGTAATGATAG
>CAZRNW010000175.1:0-7523 GCA_964601535.1 uncultured Flavobacteriaceae bacterium | reverse complement strand
ATGCCATGCGTTCTTTTATTTTCATTACGCTCGCAGTTATTTTCATTTATTTATATCTCAACAAAAAATTAAAACGTGAAATGTTATTTGGCGCGCTTGGAATTTTTATTCTGATTGATTTGTGGACGGTAGACATGCGTTACTTAAGCGAAAAGAATTTTGTTACCAAGGCGCAAAACATGGCAAGTTTCGAAAAAACACCTGCTGACGAAGAGATTTTAAAAGATACTGATCCGAATTACCGCGTTTTAAATTTAAGTACTTCACCTTTTCAGGATGCTGCAACATCTTATTTACATAAATCAATAGGCGGTTATCACGGAGCGAAATTGAAAAAATACCAGGAGCTGAATGATTTTTATTATCAGGATCAGGTACAGAAATTTTATTCAGGAATAAACAAGACAATGGGTAATGATTCTTTGATAGAAGGATTGTTTTCACAACTGCACATTTTAAACATGCTCAATACAAAATATCTGATTGTGCCGGTGAGCGAAGATAAAATTGTTCCCATGCGAAATCCTCAGGCCAACGGAAATGCATGGTTTATAAAAGAACTTGCCATTGCTGAAAATGCCGACCAGGAAATTATTGGTCTTGGAAAATTAAACACAAAGCAACAGGCAATTATGCAATCTAAATTTAAGAGCGATGTAAAAGTTGATCTTAATTATTCAGGTAACGGTAGTATTAAATTAACTTCTTACAAACCGAATGAATTAGTGTATGAAGCAGATTGCAGCGATGCGCAGTTCGCGGTATTTTCAGAAATCTATTATCCTAAAGGATGGAACGCGTATCTGGATGGTACGGTTGTTCCGCACGTTGCAGTTGATTACGTTTTACGCGGAATGCCCGTTCCTGCAGGAAAACACAAAATTGAATTTAAATTTGAACCGGAAACCTATAAAACTGCAAACAGCATTGCAACAATTGGTTCGGTACTGGTTTTGGTAACTGTGGCAGGAAGTGCTTTTATGGAGTTTAAAAAAGGCAAAAAGGCAGTTTAAATCACGCCAAAACGGCAAAAACACGATTGGAATACTAATTGATAATAAATAAACGTATAACTAAACAAAAAGAAAGGAAACATTAAAATGGCACTTGAAATCACCGACGCTAACTTTGATGAGTTAGTAATGAAAAGCGATAAACCGGTATTATTGGATTTTTGGGCAGAATGGTGCGGTCCGTGCCGCATGGTTGGACCCATTGTTGAAGAATTAGCCAAAGAATACGAAGGTAAAGCCGTAATTGGTAAAGTTAATGTGGATACGAATCCTAACATTAGCATGAACTTCGGTATCCGTAACATACCAACCTTGCTGTATTTTAAAAACGGTCAGGTTGTAGACAAACAAGTTGGTGCGGTACCTAAGGCTAATTTAGCTGCGAAGTTAAACGCACAACTGTAGCTTCGACTCGCACAAGCCAAGCACGGGCAGCTCAGCTACCGTTTATGGAATTTAAGAACCCTGTTTCTTTTTTTGAAGAAATGGGGTTTTTTATTACTTTGGTAATTCAAAAAAAAACAAGCCATGCAATCATCAGCAAAAACTCCAAATGATTATATTGATTCTTTACCTGAAGAAAGAAAAAAAGCCATGTCGGAATTGCGCAAGGCCATCAAAAAAAACATCGATAAAAATTTTTCTGAAGGAATGGGTTATGGCATGATGGGTTATTCTGTGCCGCATAAAATTTATCCGGCAGGTTATCATTGCGACCCAAAACAACCTTTGCCTTTTATGGGACTTGCCTCTCAAAAAAACTTTATTGCAGTATATCACATGGGTGTTTACGCCGATAAAAAATTACTCGATTGGTTTGTAAAAGAATTTCCTAAGCACTCCAAATCAAAATTAGATATGGGAAAAAGCTGTATCCGTTTCAAAAAAATGGATGATATCCCTTTTAAATTAATTGGGGAGTTAGCGGGAAAAATGACAGCGAAAGAATGGATTGCCAAGTACGAAAGTGCCTTCCAAAAGCAGAAAAAGTAAGTAATTCCTTTCCGTAAATTATCTAAATCGCTTTATAAGCACATCGAAGAGATAATATATTGCCTTTCTCGCCTTTTTGATTAATTTTACTTGGCTTTTAAAGCCACTTCCCCTTAGTAAAATGCTGAAAAAAGGAAATATCATTTTGTCCTTATGTATTAGTGCTTTTGCAGTGCAGCAATTATCGGCACAGGCATTTCTAAACGGGAGCTTCGAAGTAAATACGGCGGCTGCTTGCGATTATAACATGGCTAACGTTACATGGAATGCACTCATGGCAAACAGTACAGCTTATGGCGGCGGCGGTGAATTAGATATTATGCAAACCACTTGTCCATATGGTCCCTCACAAAGCGGAACCTGGTTTGTTGCTCTTGCTTTTCCTTCAACTTCAGATGCATTCACCATGCGCTTATCTGCACCACTTGTTGCGGGGACAACCTATAGCATGAGTTTCTGGGATAAAGGTGATTTAGCTTGTTGTCCCCCGGGCATGCCTGTAATAATTGGCGTTTCAACAGTTGCAGGTGCCGGCGGAACTGTAGTTTATACCGGACCAACTCCCACCGGCGGTGTTTGGAATCAACGTTGTTTTTCTTTTGTTGCCCCAAATAACGGTCAGCACATTAGTGTTTCTACTGCGGGACCAACACGGTGGTCGCACGTAGATAATTTTGTTTTGAACGGAAGTTGTGTTGTTTTACCAATAGAATTGTCATGTTTTACATCGGAGTGCAGAAATGGAACAACGGTTTTAAACTGGAAAACGGCTTCCGAAAAAAACAATAATTATTTCACCATTCAGTATTCTTTAGATGGCGTAAAATTTAGTGATATTGGTATTGTAAAAGCTGCCGGAAACAGCAACGATATTAAATCTTATGAATTTCTTGACGTGCAGCCGCAAAAAGAATATGTGTATTACCGCTTAAAACAAACGGATTATAATAACGAAACATCTTTCACCCCTATAATTGGAGCTGAGCGCTGCAAAACAATTTTCGATTTTAATTTTGAAGTATTTCCAAATCCTGCAAACGAAAATATCACTATCAAAACTGATGTTTCAGGAGCAGAAATCATTATTTTAAATTCTATCGGTCAGCTGGTTTATAAAAATAACCCTGATGCGAGTGAAACAACAATTGATATTTCGCAATTCCAAAGCGGATTATATTTTATCCAGTTAATCAAAGAAGGTAAAACCCAGACCAAAAAGATTATTAAGAATTAATTATTCGTTTTTAAACAAACCGCTCAATCGTTATTATTACAATCCGGCAAAGGATAATTACGAATACGATAAAACTTTACTGGAAGCCACTCTAAAAAGATGGAAGCAAATGAAGCTTGAAGAAGAAAAAGTGAAGAAGTAAGTTCTTGCCTTTTATAAATCAAGGTATCACAATTTGTGATACCTTGCCTTGAATTATTATCAAAAATGCTACAAATCGTAGCAAGGATTCTGAAACTCATAATATAATTTTGCTCTAAAAAAGTCATGAAGAAAGGAAGTATTATTCCGGGTGAGGCTATTATTAGCAAGATTTACTTATTAAGAGAAAATAAGGTGATGCTGGATAAAGACCTGCTATTTTGTACGGAGTAAAACCAATTAGGTTAAGACAGCAGGTAAAAAGAAATATTGACCGCTTCCCGAAGCATTTCATGTTTCAATTAACTAAAAAGGAGGTTGAAAACATGGTATCACAAAATGTGATACCTTCGGTTCAATCGCTAGGTGGTTTTTTACCTTATGCTTTTACAGAGCATGGAGTATTAATGTTGGCAAATGTTCTGAAAAACGAAAGAGCTATTAAGATGAGCATTAAAATTATTGAAGTTTTTGTAAAAATGCGTGCAGTTTTAGCCACCCATAAAGAGCTTTTATCTAAAATAGAACAAATTGATAAAAAAGTAGATAATCAGGACCAGAAGGTTGAACTCTTGTTCAAGTATGTAAAGAAATTTATACAGAGTGAGGAGGAGAGACCTCGGATTGGCTTTAAGTCTGTTCATAAAAGTAGGTTATTTTAAGGTATCACAATTTGTGATACCTTAAAATCCTAATCTATACTTTTCATTGGGTTTTGTCTTGTTTTTAATTACTAAAAATTTTAATTTTCATTTGTAAGTTACTCATAAATTATTATTTTAGCATCCCTTTTTATGAGAAGGAAGATTGCGATAATATTAGTATTTCTTGGAGCGTTTTCCTATTCCCAAAACCTTGAGAAAGTCGGAAAAAAGGACATGGTGAAAGTAAGCGGCGGATTAAATTACTCGTCTGTTTACTATAATGCCGATGGTATTCCCAACCGCAGACAACCCTTCACCTGGTTTTTAAATGGAAACCTGAATGTAAATATTCTCGATGTTAGTTTGCCTTTTACTTTTAATTACAGTAACAATCAGGTGGCCTATACACAGCCTTTCAATATCCAGAGTTTTAATCCCACATACAAATGGATTAAAGGTTATGCTGGTATTACCTCCATGCAATTTTCGCAATACACTTTAGCGGGACATATTTTTGCAGGAGGAGGAATAGAATTAACACCTAAGAATTTTAAGTTTGCAGCCATGTATGGCCGCCTTAAAAAAGCGGTTGAATTTGATGGAGTAAATAACTCAGATGTAAATATGAGTTATAAACGCATGGGTTATGGTGCTATGGCTGGTTATGATAAAAACGGACATGGCATTAAATTAATTTATTTCGCAGCAAAAGATGAGCCTGCTTCCTTAACTTTTATTCCGGTCAACACCAATGTTACTCCAATGGAAAATACGGTAGTAAGTATGGGCGGGCACACAACATTTTACAAAAAAGTAAAATTAGAAGCTGAATATGCTTTATCGGGATTAACAAGAAATATTACTTCGCCATCTGATGTGAATACTCCACCTAAAAACCAATTACCCGGACTATTTACTCCTAACGCAACTTCGCAATTTTTTGGTGCTTTTAAATCGAGTTTGGGTTATAACATTAAATCATTCGGCATTAATTTGAATTACGAAAGGATAGATCCTGAATATAAAACTCTTGGTGCTTATTATTTTAATAATGATTTGGAAAATATCACCATTGCACCTTCTTTGGGTTTGTTGAAAGGTAAATTGAATTTAACGGTGAATACAGGTGTGCAACGCAACAATCTTGATAATTCTAAATTAGCGACAACAAAACGCTGGGTGGGTTCATTTAACGCGAATTTTATACCGAATACGCATTGGAATCTTCTAGCTTCTTATAGTAACTTCAGTACGTTTACAAAACAACGCCCGCAAGAAGACCCCTTTTATAAAAACACATTAGATACTCTGAACTTTTATCAACTATCCCAAAACTCAATGTTGAGCGCCGGCTATAATTTTGGTAAGACAAAAACAAAGCAAAATATTTTACTCACAGCAAATTATTTGGTTACCGGTCAAAATCAAGGGGCTATCACCGACCCCGGAATGTTTGGTACTACATCAGATGTGAAATTGCCATCAAGAGTTGTAAACGGGAATTTGTCACATAATATTTCGGTAGTCAAGACAAAGACTTCAATTAGTATTTGTTTAAATGCTAATTACACACAATTAATTAATGCCGATAATTTTTATTTCGGGCCTGGTTTAAATTTGGGTCAGGCATTTGCCAAAAACACAATGCGCGTTTCAATTGGGAGTTCTTATAATCAAATGCTGACTAATTCAATAAAGACAAACGAAGTGTTTAATCATCGTTTGACTTTTAGTTTTAACCCAAAATTCAAAAACACTAAGGCAGGGCGCATCGGTATAAATCTATCTGCGATTTATTTACAAAAAATAAAAATTACTTCAAACGCAACTGGATTTAATGAATTTACGGGTAATGCCGGAATCAATTACAGCTTTTAATGAAAAGGAATTCAGCTAATAGAACAATTCTTACAGTTGCACTAATGTTTGCTTCTGTTTTTTCTTTTTCCCAAAGTGATTCTACCTCAAATCCTGCAATTGATAAAGTGATATCAATGGTGAATACTGTTGAAACGAATAATAATTTTCTCGATCAACTTACTCCTGATAGTAATGTCGTTCTTCCTTTCGGAATAATTAAAAAAATTGGTGAAGCCCGTTATATAGTTGCAATTGACTCTGTAAATTTTAAACCCGGGGGTGCTTATTTCAGCGCATATGCAGCCATTGATTTCCCGGGCAGTTCTAAAAAATTGGCTTTCGAAGCAGTTAATATTAAATTCAATCCAAAAGGCGTTGTTGGCGGTAATCAGGCCAAATTAATGCTTGTAAGCGAGCATTCTATAAAAATAAATAATACTGTTACTTTAAAATTGAAACCCGACGGACAAAATTTTGTGGAGTGGGATTGTAACGGTTTTAAGGCAATAAGTCTGAAAGGATATTTTGTTTTTAGTAAAGGTAAATTGAAACCTGATTCAACGATGACTCCTGAAAAAGAGGTAACAGCAAGTTTTCAGATTTATACAACCGACATTCATAATTTCGTGGCACAGGTTAACATCACTCCGTTTACAATGGAAGGATTGAAAAACTGGTCATTCAAAGTTACTGATGCCACTGTTGACATGAGCGAGCTGGTTAATGCTCCGCAAATGGCTTTTCCGGCAGGTTATTCAAATCCGAATATGGTAACACCACAAATGTGGACCGGTTTTTATTTGAAGGAATTAAAAGTAAAATTACCAACAGAAATTTCGAAAGCAGGAAAACGTACCGAAATTGAAGTAAGGAATTTACTGATTGACCACATGGGCCTTACAGGTTTGTTTCAGGTCAATAATATTTTTAGTACTGAAGAAGGAAGTATGAGCGGATGGGCATTTTCGTTGGATGAATTAGGTGTTGGATTTGTTTGTAATCATTTAAACAGCGGCCATCTGAAGGGAAAAGTTAATATTCCTGTAATGAATAAAGATCAGGCGCTTGCTTTTTCGGCAAATGTATATGAAAACCCGCAGAGTAAGGAGGTGGATTATAATTTTGTTATTAGTCCGGCCAATGGCTTAAAATTTGATGTATTTACGGCCGAAGCTGATTTGTATAATACATCTAACATCACCATTGTAAAGCATAATGGTTTGTTCAAGCCTAGTGCATTATTGAATGGAAAAATAAATTTCACTGGAGAAAAAATGAATTCCGGCGGGGGATACCTTGCATTTCAAAATCTAACCATTATTACAGTTTCGCCTTATGTAACAAATGGGGTTTTTACTTTACATACAAATGGCGGACAAACAAAAGCTGCTAAATATCCTATAAGCATTAATGATATTACTTTTGGTATCGATCAGGGCGCACCAATATTTGGTTTTAGTGTTTCGTTGAATTTTTCTGAAAGTGAAAGTTCAGGCTTAGCAGTAGGAACACTTGTTCAGATAAAAGGGAAAATTGAAACGGCACAACAATCTTATTCCGGAGATGCGCCTGTAACAATTACCAAAACAAACTGGAAATTCGATAGGGTAGCTATTAATGGTATTTCAATTGATGTAA
>CAZRNW010000174.1:7185-7528 GCA_964601535.1 uncultured Flavobacteriaceae bacterium | reverse complement strand
AATTTTGCAACTTTAGCTTATTGTCGTATATTTGCGTCCCCATAATAATGAAGTAGAAATTCTTAAGAATTACACTTCATTATTTATTGGTAAAAAAGGTATATCATATGTCACGTATTTGTCAAATAACAGGAAAAAAGGCGATGGGCGGTAATAAAGTATCGCACTCAAACGCAAAGTCTCGCCGTCAGTTTAAAGTGAATTTAAAACGCAAAAAGTTTTTTGTTCCTGAAACAGGTGAGTGGGTTACACTTCGTGTGTCAACATCAGCTTTAAAATTTATTAATAAAAAAGGAATTTTTGCTTGTTTAAAGGATGCCAAAGCAAACGGTATCTACACAGC
>CAZRNW010000174.1:0-7175 GCA_964601535.1 uncultured Flavobacteriaceae bacterium | reverse complement strand
CATAATTTATAAAAATCACGAAAAATGGCACGCAGTAAAAACAGAATACAGGTTATTTTAGAGTGTACCGAGCATAAAGAAAGCGGTAAACCGGGAACATCTCGTTACATCACTACTAAAAATAAAAAGAACACGCCTGATCGTATCGAATTGAAAAAATACAATGCGGTATTAAAGAAAATGACTGTTCACAAAGAAATTAAGTAATCTTAAAAATATTGTACAATGGCAAAGAAGGTAGTTGCAACATTAAAAAGCGGAAAAGGTAAAGATTTTACCAAAGTAATTAAGATGATTAAGTCTCCTAAAACAGGTGCTTATGCTTTTAAAGAAGAAATCGTTCACAACGATCACATCGCAGATTTTTTAAAATCTAAATAATATTTATAGAATGCATTTTAAATTTCTTTCTCAACAACAGGGAAAGAAATTTTTATTTTAAGGCAGTACCAAATGGGATTTTTCTCGAAATTATTCAGCAAAGAAAACAAAGAAAGCTTAGACCAGGGTTTATCGAAAACCAAGGAGAGTTTTTTTGGCAAACTCGCCAAAGCTGTTGCCGGGAAAAGCACCGTTGATGCCGATGTACTCGATAACCTCGAAGAAATTTTAATCAGCGGCGATGTTGGTGTTAATACTACCATCAAAATCATCAAACGCATCGAAGAGCGTGTTGCGCGCGACAAATATGTTTCCACCTCCGAATTAAATTCTGTTTTGCGCGATGAAGTTTCTTTATTATTAAAAGAAAATAATTCTGCTGATAATACTGTGGACTTCTCTGCCCCGCTTCCTAAAAAACCGTATGTAATAATGGTGGTTGGCGTAAATGGCGTTGGCAAAACTACCACTATTGGAAAATTAGCATACCAATTTAAACAAGCCGGCAAAAGTGTTGTGCTCGGAGCAGCAGATACTTTCCGCGCCGCAGCGGTTGACCAATTAATTATCTGGAGTCAGCGCGCGGATGTTCCAATTGTTTCTCAGGGAATGGGAGCTGATCCTGCCAGTGTTGCTTTTGATACCTTAAGCAGTGCAAAAGCAAAAGATGCGGATGTTGTAATTATTGATACGGCCGGACGTTTGCACAATAAAGTTAATTTAATGAACGAGTTAACCAAAATTAAAAACGTAATGAAAAAAGTGGTGCCAGATGCACCGCATGAAGTTCTCTTGGTTTTAGACGGAAGTACAGGTCAAAACGCCGTTGAACAATGCAAACAATTTACTGCAGCTACCGATGTAACCGCATTGGCTGTAACAAAATTAGACGGCACCGCTAAAGGTGGCGTGGTTATCGGTATTAGTGATGAGTTTAAAATTCCTGTTAAATACATAGGGGTTGGCGAAAAAATGACCGACCTGCAGCTCTTTAATGCACCTGAGTTTGTGGATAGTCTTTTTAACAAGGCTTGAGTGAAGGACAATATTACCCCTCATCCTTAGAGGCAAAAATAACATTTCAACATCCGGTAGTTAAAGGTATTCGTGCAATTTTGTCTTCACCCTTCAGGTTTTCCGATTTTTTTTATTAATATCGTATTAAAATTATGCTCATGAAGAATTTGCTGTTTTTTCTTTTCTGTTTTATCGGTTTATCAATAACTGCACAAGACGCCGTTTTATTTGATGATTTGATTATCGAATCAGATTCAATTACCAAAGCTTTTAAAGCTCCGGGTAAAAATTTCATTGTATTGAAATCAAAACGCGGTGCCGACGGAATGCCAAAAACATCAAGCGGTGATTCGATAAAAAACATGAACATAACAGATATTGTTCTTGTATTTACCGAAAACGAAGCGAGTGATTTTGCAAACCGCTTGGTTGCTAACCGTGAACGCTGGGAAAATTTAATTAAGACTTATCCTGAGTTTTTTAAAGAAAATCCGACTTTATTGAATACTTGTCAGTGCATTATTGGTGGTGATGCCGAAGCCTTAAAAAAAACACAGGGCTTTTACATTTTTATTGGCGGGAAAGCCGAAGCACCGGAGCCGGTAAAGACTGTTGCAAAAAAAGAAGAGCCTAAAAAAGAGGAAAAACCAAAGAAGGAAGAAAAAGTAAAAGAAGAAAAACCTAAGAAAGAAGAAAAGGTAAAAGAAGAGAAGGTTGCGAAAGAAGAAAAAGTAAAAGAAGAAAAACCTAAGAAAGAAAAAAAGGTTAAAGAAGAAAAACCAAAAGAAGAAGTTACAAAGGTTGAAGAGCCCGTAGTTGCAGAACCTGTAGTTGCAAAACCAAAAAAACAAGGTTACGCCACACCTAAAAAAGCAAAAGACGCGAAAGTTTGCCGCCCTCCATGCTACGAAGGAGGCGATGAAGGTTTAAATAATTTCTTAAAAGAAGCTATTCCATTAAGTAAAAAACAAAGACGTCATAGCGGTGATTTAGAAGCGACTGTTACATTAATGCTTCACTTCGACGGTTCCATTAAAAAACATATGATTTTATGTGCCGATGAAGAATTTAAAAAACAAGTTGAAGCGGCCATTGGAATGATGGACTTATGGAACCCTGCAGTAAAAGGTGGCGTTACCATTAAATCTCAGGTAAAAATGATTTTACGCTACGATAGCGGAAGCAAACAAATAAAACCTTTTGAAACTCAATTAATTCCACGCCCTGCACCAAAATGTACGGAGTGTTTATCGGATAGTCAGGTTTTTCCGGAGTAATTATTTAGATTCTTTCTTCTTTACTATCAAAATCATTTCCTTTTCAAGGGGGAGATACCCAAACTCGTAAACGTAAGTATAAGTATGATTATTTTTTGTTACGATTTGATTGGTGTAGAATTTGAAATTAAATCCTTTGTCGCTTAATTTTTGTTTGGAGATGGTGGTAGTCTCTCCTTTCAGGTTTTCTTCCAGAACACGGCGGTTCTTACGTAAAATATTATTGATGTTTCGAACGTAATTCGTGGTATCACTGTTCAGTTTATTATTATAGGAATTACGGCAGATGTCGTTACAGAATTTTTTATCTGAACGGCCTTTGATGATTTCACCACAATCTAAACAGACTTTTTTTTCCATGGAAAGCTGTAATAAAGATTAGCGTTTAACGTATTGTTGCTCGTAGTATTTTTGGTAATCTCCTGATGTAACGTTCTTCAGCCATTCTTCGTTAGCCAAATACCAATCCACAGTTTTTTCCAGACCTTCTTCAAACTGAAGTGATGGTTTCCATCCTAATTCTTTTTGCAATTTTGTTGAATCAATGGCATAACGCAAATCGTGTCCGGCGCGGTCTTTCACAAACGTGATTAATTTTTCATTCGTGCCCTCTGCCCTTCCTAATTTCTTATCCATTATTTTACAAAGCAAACGGATAACAGCAATATTGGTCCACTCGTTATGACCACCAATGTTATAAGTACTTCCCGGTTTTGCTTTATGGAAAATGGTGTCAATCGCACGGGCATGATCAATAACATAAAGCCAGTCGCGCACATTTTCACCTTTACCATAAATTGGCAATGGCTTATTGTTTTTGATATTACTGATACAAAGCGGAATTAATTTTTCAGGAAAATGATTCGGCCCGTAATTATTAGAACAATTAGAAATTAAAGCAGGCATTCCGTAAGTATCGTGATAAGCCCGAACAAAATGGTCGGAACTTGCTTTTGATGCTGAATAAGGTGAATGCGGGTCGTAAGCCGTTGTTTCTAAAAACATTCCCGTCTCTCCTAAAGAACCTTAACCCTCATATGTACTAACATGATAATATAATTTATATGCAGAATTATCTTCTTTATAAATTGTTTTCGCTGCGTTCAGTAAATTAACAGTGCCGATTACATTGGTGTAAACAAATTCTAATGGATTGGTGATACTTCTGTCGACATGACTTTCAGCCGCCAAATGAATAACTGCATTGAATTTATGCTCTGCAAACAATTTATTAATGAAATCTGCGTCAACGATATCGCCTTTTACAAATTTGTAATTTGGTTTTGATTCGATGTCTTTTAAATTAGCGAGATTTCCTGCGTAAGTCAGTTTATCTAAATTATAAATCGTATAATTCGGATAAGTGTTTACGAATAAACGGACTACATGCGAACCTATAAATCCTGCGCCTCCGGTAATTAATATTTTCATTTTATAAACTCCAATAAGTAAACTTCTTAATCTTGCCTTTGTACATACCTTTCACATCAACAACAATACCGTTGTGGGTTAAAATGGTCGAGAAAAATTTATCATCATAACCTTTATATTCCTTATGATTTACTGCAACGATTACACCATCGTAACCTTTTCCTAATTTATTTAACCCGAAACCATATTCGTGTTTCATTTCATCGTTTTCCGCGTGCGGGTCAACAATTTCAACTTTTACACCAAACGATTTTAATTCTTTTACAATGTCTGCAACTTTACTGTTACGGATGTCGCTCACATCTTCTTTAAAAGTGGCGCCCATAACCAGTACTTTCGATTTCGAAATGTTTTTTCCGGCAGCAATTATTTTTTTTACGCAGGTTTTAGCAACATAAAAGCCCATGCTGTCGTTTACATAGCGTCCGCTATTAATTACGCGTGCGTGGTAACCTAATTCTTCTGCTTTATAAGTTAAATAGTACGGGTCAACGCCGATGCAGTGTCCGCCCACTAATCCGGGAGAGAATTTTAAAAAGTTCCATTTTGTTCCGGCGGCTTCTAATACTTCGTAAGTGTTAATGCCGATACGTGAGAAAATGATTGACAATTCATTCATCAATGCAATATTCACATCTCTCTGCGTATTCTCAATAATTTTTGCAGCTTCGGCTACTTTAATGGAAGAAGCACGGTGAGTTCCCGGTTCAACTATGATTTCGTAAGTTTTTGCGATGTTCTCTAAACTTTCTTTATCACAACCGGAAACAATTTTTAAGATTTTAGTAATAGTGCGTTCTCTGTCACCCGGATTAATTCGCTCAGGGGAGTAACCCACTTTAAAGTCTTTCATGAATTTTAAACCTGACTCACGTTCTAAAACAGGAATACAATCTTCTTCGGTACAACCGGGATAAACAGTTGATTCGTAAACAACATAATCACCTTTCTTTAAAACTTTTCCAACCGTTGTTGAAGAAGCAATTAATGGTTTTAAATCCGGAAGGTTATGTTCATCAATTGGAGTTGGAACAGCAATGATAAAAAAGTTAGCCTTTTTTAAATCTTCTAATTTATGTGTGAACTGGATATCGGATTTTTCAAATTCTTTTTTACTTAATTCATTACTTGGGTCAATGCCTTTTTTCATCAAGTTGACCCTCTTTTCATTTATATCGAATCCGATAACTTTTGTTTTTTTTGCAAAAGCAAGCGCTATAGGAAGTCCAACATAACCTAATCCAATCACTGCAATGCGAGCTTCTTTTTTCAATATTTTTTCGTAGATACCCATAATTTATTTTGATGCTAATTTTTTAATTACTGTTTTTGGTCTCAATGCATAAATCTGCTCAATGATGTCAACTACCTTTAGTCCTTCCAATGCATTTGTAGCAATTTTATTTTTTCCTTTTAATGTTTCTATTACGTTTTCAATAACGTAGTTGTGATTATTTGCAGAACCTTTGTAAGCACCATAATCGTTTGCAGGATTTGTAGGCGCCAGTTCCGGCATTGTATAATCTTTAATATTGCAAACCTCAATCTGATCCATGTATTGTCCACCCACTTTAACGCTTCCATTACTTCCAACAATAGTTAAAGAAGATTCAAGGTTTTTATCCCAAACTGCGGTACTGTAATTAATACAACCCATTCCGCCTTTTACAAAATCAAAACTCACAAAACCGCTGTCTTCAAATGCTGTAGATGTTTCGTGATTAAAATCCGCGAATTTTGCCTGAATATTTTTTATATCACCAAATAGCCAGTACATAATATCAATCCAGTGCGAAAACTGTGTGAATAAAGTACCGCCGTCTAAATCAGAAGTTCCTTTCCAGTTTCCGGCTTTATAATAACGACCGTCGCGGTTCCAATAGCAATTCAGCTGAACCATGTATACATCGCCAATAATTTTATTTTCAATTACTTCTTTTAACCAAACGCTCGGGGGCGAGTAACGGTTTTGCATCACACAAAAAACGGTTTTATGATGGTGCAAAGCGGTATAAATTAATTTCTCACAATCGGCTTTTGTCAGCGCCATAGGTTTTTCAACTACCACGTTTTTATCAGCCTCCAATGCTTTTAAGGCGTGTTCGGCGTGCAGACCGTTAGGCGTGCATATATTTACCACCTCAACTTCAGGATGTGCCTTTAAAAGGTCGTCGATGTTATTGTAAAAATTTTCCTTTAAATCATTTAAACCGATTTTTTCTTTTGGCATGACATCACAAACAGCGATGAGTTCACAAGCCGGATTCCGTCTCACCATTTCGGCATGGCGTTTACCAATGTGTCCCTGACCAACTACTGCAAATTTAATTTTCGGCATAATTATGAAATTCTGGTGACTGTATTATTTTGTAGTTTATATTTCTGCCCGCTTTCACTGCACGTGGCAATCCCGTCTTTATCAAACTCTAAACGATGGCCGAATTCACTCATCCATCCCATTTGACGGGCCGGATTTCCAACCACTAAAGCATATGCAGGAATTGTTTTTGTAACAACTGCACCTGCACCAACAAAAGCGAAAGCCCCTATATCATGACCGCAAACTATTGTTGAGTTAGCGCCAATGGAAGCACCTTTTCCAACATGTGTTTTTGCATATTCTGATTTGCGGTTAACTGCGCTGCGGGGATTAATTACGTTGGTAAAAACCATAGATGGTCCTAAAAAAACATCATCATCGCAGGTAACACCTGTATAAATAGAAACGTTATTTTGAATCTTTACATTTTTCCCTAAAACAACTTCAGGTGATATCACTACATTCTGGCCAATATTACATCCATCACCTAAAACGCATTTAGGCATGATGTGTGAAAAGTGCCATATTTTTACGCCTTTTCCGATTTTACAACCGTCATCAATAACGGCTGTCGGATGTGCAAAATATTCTTTATCGATACTCATAAAAAAGGAGGACAAACATAAGAAAACCTTTAAAAACCAGCAAATTAAACGTATTAAAAATGGGTGTTGAAAAAGCTTCAGATAATGATGACAAAAATGTAGTTTCTAAAATTATTTGGGACCAATTATGTGCTATTTTTCCTT
>CAZRNW010000173.1:0-7530 GCA_964601535.1 uncultured Flavobacteriaceae bacterium | reverse complement strand
GAACGAAAACAAAAAATTAATTGCTGCCATTTTGTTTATGTTCTTTTCTATTTTCTTCTGGGCATTTTTTGAGCAGAGCGGTGGTTCTTTAAGTTATTTTGCGGCTGATAATCTTCACAGTTCCGTTTGGGGAATTGAAATGGATTCAAACAGCGTCAACAATTCTGCTAATTCTTTATTCGTAATTATGTTTGCTGCACCATTAGGTATTTTGTGGATTTGGATGAACAAAAAGAAAATAGAACCCAACACCATTGTGAAATTCGGACTAGGTTTTATTTTTCTTGCTATTGGTTTCTATATTTTTTATTACACCCGTTTTTTCAGTAACGAAAATGGAGTGACATCATTGGGTGTGTTTACATTCGGATGGTTCATAATAACCTTTGGTGAATTGTGCCTCTCGCCTATCGGCATGTCGGTTATGACAAAATTATCGCCACAAAAATTACAGGCTGTTGCCATGGGTATGTGGTTTTTGGCCAGTGCATACGGACAATATTTTGCCGGTTTATTAGGCGCTAATATTGCTGAAGCATCAGAAAACGCAAGCAATTACGATAAAATGATGGTTTATACCGAGGGTTATAAGCAATTAGGGCTTTATTCCCTTATTATCGGTATAGCAGTTATAGCTATTTCACCAATCATGAAAAAACTAATGGGAGGCGTTAAATAAAGCGTTTGTTTATTTTTTTGTAATTTTACACCTGAAATGGATTTAAAAGAGAAAGTTCTCGAAATATTAGAAAAAGAAAAGTATTCGTTTAAAGATTTGGCGGAATATGTTGGCATGACTGAAGATGCTTTAACAGTTGCCTTGGAAACTAAACGTCTTGAATTACGCACACTCGAATTAATTTCGAAAGGTTTAAAAATTCCTTTATATAGTTTCTTCCGTTCCAATCAGCCTTATTACAATGCCAACGAAAAGCCTTATTACATTAATAAGCTTTGGGATGATGATGAACAGAAAGATCAAAACGACCTGAACGACGAAATCGCTCTTCTGAAAAAAATGATTGAAGAGAAACAAGCTCAGCTCAACAAAATTAAATAATATGAATCCCCGAGTCAGTTTTTTTGCACTCATCACCCTGATTTTTATTTCCTGCAGCACAGAAACTAAGGAGGAATCTCCTGTTGCAGAAACGCCCCGAGCTTTAATTTCAGAAACTGACACCTTTTATGCCGGAGGAAATCTATTACGGCTTACAGATACAACAGAAGCTGTCTTCAATTCACTCTACAATTTTAAACGCGACACTTCTGAAAAAAATAACATTGCCAAAGATTCGAAATTTGTTTCACGCACCGGCGATACTTTATTTCTTAAGCTGGATAATGGCAGCTTCAAAAAATTGGTGAGTGACAAAAACATGGAAACAGATGATTTTAGCGCTTACGATTATATTGGAAAAATAAGTTCAATCAATTATTACCTTGTATTTGTATCTTATTACGAAGCCTTTCAATATTTAATGATTAATGCTAAAACAGGGAAAGAAACTTATATGTGTGGCGCACCTGCCATTGCTCCAAATAAAAAATATCTTGCTGCAGCTTGCTGCGATTTACAGGCAGGTTTTGTTTTTAATGGTGTTGAAATGTATGATATAGAAAGCGATTCATTAAAACTGAATTGGAAACGCGAACTCACCAAATGGGGCGCCGATGAACTCGTTTGGTTAGATGATCATAATTTACTTCTTAAAAAGCAACAGATTGACTCAAGTAAGCAGAATTTAGTGAGCTCATTTATAAAGCTTTCCTGCGTTCAAAAATAATTTCCCTTTAATAATTCAGCAATTTTGATATATTTGTATTAACCATGTTATTAGGTATTTTATTCACTCTCTTCCTCGTATTGCTTAACGGTTTTTTTGTGGCTTCCGAATTTTCTTTAGTGAAGGTCAGGGCCTCCCAATTAGACTTAAAAATCCAGAAAGGCAGCAAGCGCGCCAAAAACGCAAAAATTCTGACTGAGAAATTAGACTCCACTATTTCTGCAACGCAATTAGGTATCACTTTATCCAGTCTTGCTTTAGGATGGATCGGGGAAGAAGTAGTTGCGCATATAATTGACGGATTATTTGTAAAAATGGGTACCTCGCTCGATTCGGTTACAGTTCACAGTATTTCAATTCCTATTGCCTTTGCTTTAATAACTTTTATGCACATTACCTTCGGAGAACAAATCCCGAAAATTATCGGCATCCGATTTTCCTTACAGGCTGCCATGCTTGTTGCATTGCCTATTCGTGTGTTTTATTTTGTATTCCGGCCTTTCATCTGGTTACTGCACAAATCCTCCAGTTTGTTTTTACGCATTATGGGAATTAAAAGTCTGGAAGAAGATGTACATACCGAAGAAGAATTACGTTTAATATTAACCGAAAGCGAAGAAGGCGGTGCCATTAAACCAAGCGAAAACGAATTAATTCAGAATGTTTTTGATTTCGATGACCGGATTGTAAAACAGATTTTGGTTCCTACCAACCGCGTAGTTGCTTTAGATGTTGAGATTGGCCGCGATGAAATGATTAAACAAATTATTGAAGAAGGTTTTTCACGCATGCCGGTTTATTTAGGTGATATTGATAATGTGATTGGAATTGTACACAGTAAAGATTTATTGAAAGCCGTTATTGAGAACAGATTTAAAAGTATAAAAGATATTATGCGTTCGGTTCATTTTGTGCCTGAGAGCATGAAAGTAAATGAACTCCTGCGTGATTTGCAAAAACACCATATACAAATGGCTGTTGTGACTAACGAACGCGGCGCTACTGCAGGTATTATTACCATGGAAGATATTATTGAGGAATTGGTTGGTGAAATTCAGGATGAACACGATGAGGAAAAACCGGATGTGGAAAAGAAAAGTGATACAGAATTTATTGTTAACGCACAATCGAGCATGGTGGATGTGAATAACATCATTCCGCTTGCCTTGCCTGAAAGTCCGCATTACGAAACTGTTTCCGGTTATGTGAATTATGTTTTTGGAAGGATTCCTCCTGTAAATGATAAGCGTACTAAAGACGGTTATGAAATCACCATCTTAAAGAGAAACGCGCAGAATGTAGAAAGTATCCGTTTGAAATTAGTAAATAATCCCTGATGTTATTGGATAAAGAATATTGGAACACGCGTTACAAAACCGACGATTTTGGCTGGGATGCGGGTGAAATTACTACGCCCTTGAAAAATTATTTTGATCTGTTAACCAACAAATCTTTAAAGATTCTGATTCCGGGCGGAGGAAATTCATACGAAGCTGAATATTTATTCAAAAAAGGATTCGAAAACGTTCATGTACTTGACTTTGCAGAAGAACCGCTAAAAAACATTAAAGACCGCTGTAAAAATTTTCCCACCTCACATTTAATCCGTGATGATTTTTTTAATCACAAGGGACAATACGATTTAATTATTGAGCAAACTTTTTTTTGTTCCATTAATCCTGAATTAAGGAATGCTTATGCTAAGCACGTTCATGAATTATTAAAACCAAAAGGTAAATTAGTTGGTGTTTTGTTTAATGATGTTTTGAATACTGATAAGCCACCCTTTGGCGGAAATAAGGAAGAGTACCTTGCTTATTTTATACCTTATTTTAATTTTAAAGTTTTTGAACCCTGTTATAATTCCATTAAACCAAGAGAAGGAAGGGAATTGTTTATCCATTTCGTGAAAAAATAAATGAACATCAATCACCGGAATATTTTTTTGCATAACGTTGCACAAACCTCACCTACTCCGCTCGGCTTAGAAATTGTAAAAGCGGAAGGCATTCATTTAACAGATATAAATGGTAAAAAATATGTTGATTTAATAAGCGGGATTTCAGTCAGTAATTTGGGACATTGTCACCCTAAAGTGCTTGCAGCAATAAACGAACAAGCTAAAACATACATGCATTTAATGGTGTATGGAGAATACGTTCAGCACCCGCAAACACAATATGCAAAACTACTAACCTCACTTCTTCCTTCTTCTTTAAATTGTATTTATTATACGAATTCAGGAACCGAAGCAGCTGAAGGTGCTTTAAAATTAGCAAAACGTGTTACAGGACGGAGTGAAATTATCTGCTTTAAAAATTCTTATCACGGAAGTACACAAGGCGCCTTAAGCGTGATGGGAAATGAAGAATACAAACAAAGTTTCAGGCCTTTATTGCCTGACGTAACACAATTAGAATTCAATAATTTCTCACAGTTAAATCAAATCACCAACAAAACAGCTTGTGTAATTATTGAGCCCATACAAGGAGAAGCAGGTATTCATAAAGCTAATACAGAATTTTTAAAGGCGCTGCGCAAAAAATGTGATGATACCTGTACACTTTTAATTTTTGATGAGATACAAAGCGGCTTTGGAAGAACAGGAATGCTTTTTGCTTTCGAGAACTATAACGTAACGCCGGATGTTTTGTTAATTGCCAAGGCAATGGGTGGCGGCTTACCAATAGGCGCTTTTGTGGCTTCAGAAAAATTAATGAGTTGTTTAACTAATAATCCGGTACTCGGACATATTACAACATTTGGCGGTAATGCAGTCTGTGTGGCGGCAGCAAAAGCAAACTTAGAAGTTATTGTTGAGGAGAAACTTTATTTACGCGCTGATGAGATTGAAAAAGTTTTGCTTGAAGTACTTGTTCATCCTAAAATAAAAGAAGTCCGTTGCGCCGGCGCTTTATGCGCAATTGAATTTGGAGATACAGACTTAAATATGAAAATAATTAATACCTGTATTGAAAAAGGTGTGATTGTAGATTGGTTTTTACATTGCAGTACAGCCATGCGCATTGCTCCTCCTCTTACCATCAGTAATAAAGAATTAAGAGCTGCTCTTCAAATAATAATTGAGGTTTTAAATTCTTAATGATGAGAAGAATTCTTATCATACTTCTTCATTTCGTTATTTTAAAAACAGCTTATGCCCAATCGGCAAACGATTCTTTAAAAACGGCATTAAAATCTGCTCAACACGATACAGTTAAGTGTGCGATTTTAATCAGTATGATTGAAAATGAAGAAGAAGATGCGGTTTGGATTAAATACAACGAAGAAATAAAAACCATTTGCGAAACCAATTTCAAAAAAAAATTAAACAGCCGGGAACAACTTGCGTTTAAAAGATTTTACGCAGAAACTTTTAATAACGCCGGATATCTTGCCCAGATTCAGGGAAACAACAAAGCCGCACTCGAATATCTTTTGAAAAGTGAGAAATTAAACGAAGAATTAAAAAACAACAGCGGTCTTGCCAATGTTTTAATAAATCTCGGCGGCCTGTATAAATTAACCGGCGATATTAAAGCCGCAATGGATTGTTTTACAAAAAGTTTAACACTTCATGAAAAAAATAATGATAAAATGGGGATGGCACATGCGCTTGTGTATATTGGTCTTACCCACAAACATCAGGGCAATATTCCTAAAGCGCTGGAGTTTTACACCATGAGTTTAAAATTGAGGGAGGAAATTAAGGATGAACCCGCCATCGTAAATTCATTGAGCAATATAGGAATGATTTATAAAGAGCTTGGTGATTCAGAAAAAGCATTGAATTACTTTTCTAAAGCTTTAAAAATACAGGAAGAAACCAAACAGGATTATGGTTTATCTTATTGTTTGATAAATATTGGCGGCATCTATCAGGATCAGAAAAAAATGGATGAAGCCCTTCAGTACTATGAAAGAGCGCTTGAATCACAAAAAAAAATAAGCGACTTAAACGGAATGGCTCATGCTTACAACAGTATTGGTACCATTTACCAATATAAAAATGATAACCAAAAGGCGCTTGATTATTATTTTAAGAGTTTAAAATTACAGGAAGAAACAGATGAGAAATCGGGCATGTCCATTTCTTTGAATAATATTGGCGGTATTTATTTCGCAGATAAGAAATACGATAAAGCACTTGAATATTGTAATAAAAGTCTTGTGATAAGCAAAGCACTTGGTTTTCCTTCTAATATTAAAAATGCGGCTGACAATTTATATCAGATATATACCCAAACCGGGAATTTAAAAATGGCTTTGCAGAATTATGAGCTGTTAATTCAGTTGCGTGACAGCGTTGATAATGAAGAAAACCGGAAAGCAGGCATCCGTTCGCAATTAAAATATGAGTACGATAAAAAAGCGGCAACCGACAGTGCGGCATATGCAACAGAAATGCAAATACAGAATGCCGGAATACAGGAACGGGAAACTGAAATAAAAAATAAAAAAAACATGCAGTACGCCTTATTCGGCGGATTGGTTCTGGTGATTGTGTTTGCAGGTTTCATGTACAACCGTTTTAAAATAACTCAAAAACAAAAAGGAATTATTGAATTCCAGAAAGAAGAAGTTGAACTTCAGAAAGCTTTGGCTGAAGTAAAACAGGAAGAAATTCTGGATAGTATAAATTATGCGAAACGAATTCAAAAAGCACAAATGCCTACTGAAGTTTATATGGCTAAAAATATTGAAAGATTAAAGAAAATTTGAGAGCAGCATTAAAAATATTTTTTATTCTTATTTGTCTGGTTTCGGGCGGTAGTACCTTGCATGCCAATAATCCTGTAGTTGATTCGTTGAAGTTAGTTTTGAAAAATGTCAAGCATGATACTATTAGATGCAGTGTTTTGTATCAGCTTTCGGAAGCATGCACGACTTTGGAATGGACTGAATTTAACAAGGAGATGATTCAGCTTTGTGAAGCGCATTTAAAAGATTTGAAGCAGGAAAATAAAGAGTATTTAATTTACAGGAAATTTTATGCAAAAGGAATTGCCAATTTAGGCTTTGAGGCTTCTGAAAAAAGTGAAGGATTAAAAGCTATTAAGTATTATAAAGAAAGCATGAAAATATTTGAAGAGCTGCATGACAACAAAGGAATTGCTTCTTCATTAAATAATATTGGCATCATATTTCAAAAGCTGGGCAACATAAAACAAGCCCTCGACTATTATACAAAAAGTTTAAAATTACTTGAAGCCAGTAATGATAAATACGGCATGTCGTATTGCCTGAATAACCTGGGTTATATTTATTACGGTCAGGGCGATTACGAAAAAGCAATGATGTATTATACTAAAGCTTATGCCCTTTATAAAGAAATAAACGAATTGCCGGGCCTGGCAATAGCTATTGTAAACATAGGGGCTATTTATGATGATAAAGGAGATTATGTACCCGCACTTGAAAAATATAATGAAGCTTTAAAGTTATATGAAAACATGGGGAACAAACAAGGCATGGCCACTTGTATTAATAATATTGGAACGGTTAATGATGATTTAAGAAAACCTGATGAAGCACTCGCCTGTTATTTCAAATGTTTGAAGCTTTATCAGGAGATTGAAGACAAGTTCGGGATAGCCAACTCGCTGAATAATATTGGCTGGTCGTACATAAAACAAAAAAAATACGCTTTAGCGCTTGAGTATAATTTAAAAAGCATGCAATTAAGTAAGGAGATAGGTTATCCTGAGAATATAAAAAATGCGGCTCTTAAATTATATACCCT
>CAZRNW010000172.1:6525-7542 GCA_964601535.1 uncultured Flavobacteriaceae bacterium | reverse complement strand
GAAGTGCAACAACTTATTCATGGAGCACAGGAGCAACGAGTCAAACCATTTCTGTTGCGCCAACTTCTAATACAAGTTATACTGTTATTGGTACCGACGCGAATACTTGTACTAATAGTGCAGTTTCAAACGTCAGTGTAAATCCGTTACCGACCGTTACAGGAATCGCATCACCAACCGCAGTTTGTTCAGGAAGTTTATTAACGCTGAATGGAGCAGGGGCAAGCACCTATACATGGAACGGCGGTATTACCAACAACGTGGCCTTTACTGCAACTGCCACACAAGTCTATTCAGTTACCGGAACAAATACAAATGGCTGTATTAATTCGGGAACGATTAGTGTAAGCTTGTTGACCAATCCAACCCTTAGCATTAGTGGTACAAGTTTAATTTGCTTAAATAAACCTCAAATATTAACAGCAAGCGGCGCATCAACTTATACTTGGTCGCCAAGTTCAACTACCGGTTCAACTGTAAGCGCAACACCTACTGTTAATACAACTTATACTGCTATAGGAACAGCTGCTAACGGTTGCCGGAATGCGGCAACATTTGCAATAACTTTAGTGCAACCTCCGACACCAAATATTTGTCAGGTTACAGTTGATAGTTTAGGATTTGACAATGAAATTTACTGGGAGAAAAGTTTATATCCTTCGGCCGACAGTTTTATTGTTTACCGCGAAGTAAGCACAAACGTTTATAAAAGAATTGTTGCCCAGCATAAATCATTATTCAGTATGTATGTTGATACCAACCGTTCTATTGGTCCGGCTAACGGTAACCCTAATTTAACTTATTACAAATACAAATTACAATTGCGTGACACCTGTGGTAATTACAGCGCTTTAAGTTTATGGCATGAAACCATTTTTATTCAGGATCAAATGAATGGTAATTTTAACTGGAACAGCTATGCCATTGAATCCAGTTCTACGCCTGTAACAAATTATAATTTAAAACGCAGATCATTAGCAACGGGAACAGAAACACTTGTAGTGAGTTTGGTAGGAA
>CAZRNW010000172.1:0-6515 GCA_964601535.1 uncultured Flavobacteriaceae bacterium | reverse complement strand
TAGCCAGCGATCCTGCTTACGCCAGTTTTTGGCCATTAAACGTTAGATGGTTTGTTGATGCGCTTGGTTTTAACTGTAATCCTACGGCAAAAACCATGTTGTTAAAAAGCAAAACAAAAAGTAATCAGAGTAACGATAAATTGGCTACCGGTATGTTAGCTTATGGAACTTCCAATATCATAAAAGTTTATCCGAACCCCGCTTCAGGTATTCTTAACATCGACATGAATAGTATCGCTAAGGCGGAGACAGATGTAGAAATTCAAAATACATTAGGACAAATTATTTACCAAACCCAAGCACTCAACCAGCATTTAGTAATAAATACCGCTGATTTTGGAGCCGGCGTTTATTTTGTAACGATTAAGCAAGGCGGAAAAACCCTTGATGTTAAGAAGGTGATAATTGATAAATAATATCAATTAAAACCATAATATTAAAGCCCCGCTAATTGCGGGGTTTTTTGTAAATTCGGGTTTTGCTTAAACATCTTAAATACCTACTTTTATTTCTTGTCCTTTCAGGGAACATTTCCTATTCACAAAAAGGCGAATATTTCATACACAATTATTTACCAAAAGATTACAATGCCGGACCTAACACCAATGGTGTAGCTCAGGATAAAGAAGGGCGGATTTTCGTTGCAATCGAAAGCGGTGTTTTAGTATACGATGGATTCACCTGGCAACCGGTTTTCCTTCCTGATCAAATTACAGCTTACAGTATTATCAGTGATCAAAAAGGAACAATCTACGTCGGGGCTGAGGACGGGGAATTATTTATTATTGAAAAAAACAGCAAAGGGAAATTTATTTATAATCGCTTAAAACAAAACCTGCATCCGAAAGACCAGTCACACGAACCAATTAAGCAAATAATACTACATGAGGATAAAGTTTATTTTCTTGCCTCCGATAAATTACTTGAATACAGAGGCAATGAATTCCTGAAATCGTTTACCCCGCAAAATAGTTTTCACATCCGTGCACTTTCAATTGGGAAACATTTATTTGTAACCGACCTTGATAATAATGTATTGGTTTTGGAAAATGGTGTAATGAAATATGTCACCAAAACAGAAGATCTCATTTCCTCTAAAGCTTTTTTTAATTACAAAATAAACAACAATACATATGCCGTTTGTTTCAGGAATGAAGGTATTTATAAAGTAACTTATAATCCAGAACAACCGTCACAAACTACATTCGAACCATGGGATTGCCCTATTAATGCAGAGCTTATAGAAGCGGAAGTGAATAACGGTTGTTTGCTGAAGAATGGTAATTTCATTGCTACTTCTAATAAAAAAGGAGCCTTTCTTTTAAATAAAAACCTGGAAATTGTAAAACGCTTTAATACAAAAACCGGAATCTACGAAGATAATGTCAAATTTGGTTTTCAGGATAAAAACGATAACCTGTGGCTGGCCACTTATTACGGTGTGTCTTTTATTGAGTTAAACAGCAAGCTATTTAAATTCGACCGTCAGAACGGAATTGCAGGTTTGGTTACCGGTGCTTGTTATTATGACAACAATCTGTTTATTGCTACTGATAAAGGTATTCAGTTTATAAATGAAAAAGAAAGCTCGTTTCAGTTTTTAAAAGATTTCAAAAAACAAAGCTGGAGTTTATCGAAAATCAACAATGAATTATTTATTGCAACTGAAAAAGGTTTATTTGTTTATGATGGTAAAACTATCACCCAAAAGAGCGAGAATAAAACGTTCTGTATTTTAAGTGACCCTTATAAGCCTGAATTAATTTATGCAGGTACCGACGAAGGGGTGGATGTGTTCAGCTATAGTGAAAAACATCTCACTTATATTAAATCATATCAATTAAATATCCCTGTTAAAAGCCTGGCCTCTGATTTTAATAAGAATATTTATTTTGGATGTGAAAGTAATGGCATTTACTACCTGAACTATTACAATTCGTTTTTACTGGATTCGATACAGAAAAAAGAAGGGCTTCCAACCCAATACGGGGAAAATTCGGTTTTTACTTACAATAACAAATTGCTAATCGGAACCGACAGCGGAATCTACTCTGTTCACAAAGGCACCGTGGATCGTTTTTTCTGCGACAGGTCTTCAAAATTTTATCCTTTAACTAAAGGAACTGAGGTTTTCAGAGGAGCTGAATTGGAAGGTGATATGATTTGTTCGCAAGTTTTAGAGAACAAAGAACATAACCGGATAGAGCGGAAAGTGGCTTATATTAGTTTTGAAAACGGAAAGTATTTTTTTAAAAATGAAATCACTAATAAACTTAAAGGTGATAAAGTTAATTTAATAAGTTACGACAGTGTTTATAAAACAACCTTTATTTGTGCCGATGAAGGCTTGTTTCTTGTAAATAAACAAAAAGAAAAAGTTGAAAGAAGTTTCAATTTCTTTCTCTCTGTTGTAAAGGCAGGAAGAGACACTGTGTTCAATAATATTTCAATAAGCGATGATCTCAGTAAACATAATTTTGAATTAGACTATCAGAATAATCAACTTACTTTTGTTACGGGATACAGTTGCTTTGAGATCAATAACAGTATCGATTTCAGTTATTACATTGAGGGAAGTGATGATAAGGAGTATGGAAGCTGGAGTACCTCAAATACCATTAAAACCACTAATCTTCATGAAGGCGATTATATTTTACATGTAAAAGCACGCTGTGATTTAAATAAAGATATTCTTGAAATCCATTTTCCTTTTAAGATTTTACCGCCATGGTACCGTACCATTTGGGCATACCTGGTTTATGCGATATTGTTTATTTTGTTTTTAGTAATTGTTGTTAAATTAAATTCGAAACGCCTCATCGAACAAAACCTGAAACTCGAGGGCGTTATTAAACAAAGGACATCAACTATTGCTGAGCAAGTAAAATTACTTGAGCATCAGAAACAGGAAATTACAGATAGTATTAACTATGCACAGCGCATTCAAAAATCAATTTTACCCACAGTAACTGAAATTAAGAGCAGTTATCAGAATGTTTTTGTTTTCTTTCAGCCAAAAGATATTGTCAGCGGCGATTTCTATTGGTTCCATAAAATAAACAATGATGAATTTTTAATTGCCTGTGCCGATTGTACAGGCCATGGTGTACCGGGTGCGTTTATGAGTACGATTTGTGCCGAGAAATTAACTGAATCTGCATTACGTGATAATTCACCGGCGAAAGTTTTATTTAACGCTAATAACGCCATTAAAAAAGTTTTAAAACAGGAAACACTGGATGAAGAAACGAATAAAGACGGAATGGAAATTGCTCTTGTGAAATTCAATATCAAAACAAAAAAATTAGTTTATACCGGCGCTAACCGTCCGCTTTGGATTATTAAAGGCGATACTAAAGAGTTTGTAGAAGTAAAACCAACAAAAGCAAGTATTGCCAGTTTCACACCTTTGAATTTTGAATACCAACAAAGTGAAATCTCTTTAGAGGCAAATGATGTTGTTTATTTAACGAGCGACGGTTTTCCAGATCAATTTGGTGGGCCGGATGGAAAAAAATTCATGACGAAGAACATGAAACAATTCTTAAAAGAAATTATGCATTTACCGGTGGACGAACAACAGAGATTGGTTAATGATAAGATTAACGACTGGAAAGGTAGCTACGAGCAGGTGGATGATTTGCTTGTTATAGGAGTTCGTGTTTAATATTTCTGGTTTCTAGGTTTCTGGTTTCTTTTAGTCCATAATTACTAAACCCAGAAACAAAGGAACACAGAAACCTAGAAATCACTTAAGTCTAATTAATTTCCCCTTCCGCTTCACAATGTTTTTATAATCCCATTGTATTTTTTTGGATTTGCTGAGCCAGCGTTTTAAATCTTTCACATTAATTTCTTCTACAGAAGTGTAAGTAACGGAAGCATCTTTAAATTTTCCGCTTGCTCCGGGTTTTAAGCCTTCTTCATCAAAACTGACGCCACTCCAAAACATTAAACGTACACCGTTTTTTAATTTATCATAGCCTGCAATCGGATTGCCATCATCAAACCAAACAGGGTGGGCGTGCCATATTTTATTTTCAGCTTTTGGTAAATTCGCATTTATTACCTCCGCTAATAAATTGCAAATAGCTTTGTCGGATGCAGACTGAGAATTGTTGTAGTCCTTTATATCTTTGTTCATATAAAACATTCATGATTTATTAATCTTAATTTTACTGGTCATGTCAGTAATTTCTTTTATAATACCGTCAAAGGAGTCAGCGGTTGTTTTTAGTTTGCGGAATATTTCCAGGTTTTTTGGATTTTGCGGATTATCGTAATCAAACAAATTATATAAACCCTGTATTTGGGCTATAGGTACTCTCACCTGATGCGATTGCATAAAGGCTATTTCATAAAGGATTTTATTTTGCTCAGTTAATTCGTTAAAAGCATAAACATTTTCAATCGAAACTGAAGTAATATCTGCCAGCGCCTGTAATAATTCCATTTCTTCATCAGTTGGCGAATGTTTATTGGCCCAGTAATTTCCTATTGCACCAATGGGGTCTATGTTGCGGATGGGCACCATGGCCAGACTTTTCACAAATGTAGGTTCATAAGCGGCAATAGGAATACGGTCGTCGGTATAAATATCATCTATCACAGCCCATTTTTTATTTATCATGGCCCAGCCGCTGATACAGGCTGACAAAGGAAATCTTTGACCTTTCCATAGGGGAGCTATGGCATCTTCATCGACGTAATAACATTTGTCGTTATCCTTCAATACAAAAGTGGCGCCATCAGCTCCTGTAAGTTGCCTTGCGGCTGTTCTCACTACATTTGTAATTGTTCCAATATCCCTTGCTAAGGATAATTTCTGAACCGCATCAACTAATAATTTAACTTTATTAAAATCCATAACGAATAACTTTATTCAATTTATAAATTTCTATAAAAAAATAAATCTCTATTTCAACTAAATTTTAAATATTTAACCCAAAGCCTGTTTCAAATCCGCTAAAAGATCTTCCACATCTTCAACGCCAACACTTAAACGCAATAAATTATCTACTACACCGGCTTTTTCACGTTCTGCTTTTGGTATAGAGGCGTGAGTCATCGTTGCAGGATGATTTATTAATGATTCAACACCACCTAAAGATTCTGCCAGAGAAAATACTTTGAATGAACTTGCAATTTTAAATGTTGTATCTAAATCTGCGCCTTTTAAAACTATACTTATCATGCCGCCAAAATCACGCATTTGCTTTTTCGCTATCTCATGATTCGGGTGGTCGGTAAAGCCCGGCCAGTAAATTTTTTCAATTTTAGGATGCGTTTTTAAATACTCCGCAATTTTTCTCCCGTTAAAACAATGCCTTTCCATACGTAAATGCAATGTTTTAATCCCGCGCATCACTAAAAAACAATCCATCGGTCCGGGGTTTGCACCGCAAGAGTTCAAAATAAAATAAAGCTGCTCATGTAATGCATTATCATTAGTAACTAAAGCACCCATCACCACATCACTGTGTCCGCCCAAATATTTAGTAACCGAATGCATCACAATATCAGCTCCCAAAGCCAAAGGGTTTTGCAAATAAGGCGAAGCAAATGTATTATCAACCACTAAAGTGAGTTTGTTTTCTTTCGCGATTTTTGAACAAGCAGCAATATCAATAATCTGCATGGTTGGGTTGGTTGGGGTTTCCGCCCAAATCATTTTGGTGTTTTTATTGATGTACTTTTTAATATTATTCGCATCTGTCAGATTAATGAAATGGAATTTAATCCCGAAAGGCTCAAATATTTTGGTAAACATCCGGTACGAACCACCATATAAATCATCACCGGTAATTACTTCATCGCCTGGCCGCAATAATTTCATAACCGCATCTGTTGCTCCCATACCACTGCTAAAGCAAACACAATGTTTACCGTTTTCGAGAGCAGCAATGTTTTTTTGCAAAGCCTCACGGGTAGGGTTTTTACCGCGCGCATAACCATAACCCTTGTTTTTACCCGGACTTTCCTGTACATAAGTACTGGTTTGGTAAATAGGGGTCATAATTGCACCTGTACTTGGGTCGGGGTCGGCACCTGCGTGTATTGCTTTGGTACCAAATTTATACTTCGAAAAATCTGCCATTTTACTGCTTTTTAGGGACGAATTTAGTAAGAAACTGTGTATAAATAAGGGCTTTTATTTCAACAATATTTTCGTTAACTTTATGGGAATGAAAAAAGGGTTCCTTATAGTATCCATTCTTATTACGGTAATTGCCGTTTTTTCCTGCAAAAAGAAAAAAGAACCTGAAAAACCTGATTTGGGCGAAGCTTATTATCCTGCAACCATTGGCCGTTACGTTATTTATGATGTGGACAGCACGGTTTATGATGAATTGTTCTACAAAGCAACAAACAGCAAATATCAGATTAAAGAAAAAAATTACGAAGAAAACACTGATTCTCAGGTTACACCGGCGATAAAGTTAATGCGTTACATTAAAAAATTTTATTCCATTGATCCTAAAAATGCCAAGACAACTACAAAAAAAGATGTTTTG
>CAZRNW010000171.1:0-7591 GCA_964601535.1 uncultured Flavobacteriaceae bacterium | reverse complement strand
TTCATAGGGCTATCTGCAGTAAGCGCCTCTAATAAGGATAACAATAAGAGAGTATTGTGCGGTAAGGTAATTGATAAAACTACCGGTGAAGCTTTAGCCGGAGTGAAGGTTGAAGTGAAAGGAACAGGCACTTATTGCTACACTGACTTAAACGGAGCTTATGTTTTATCGGTAAATACAGATTCAAAACAAGAAATAGAAGCTAACATAGTAGGTTACGAGCAAATAAAGTTAAAAACCAACGATTTAGGTTTCAATAAAGATATTAATCTAAGCCCAATCCAATAAAGGGCCGCCTGAATGTAAACTTAATGTTAAGTAAACGTATACTTGACGTTATTTCTGCATTATTTGAACGTTATCACCCTCCAATTTTCATAATTTTGTATTAGAAATGAATCTATTACAAATTTGGTTCGTTTAACAATTTAAAACGAGGTCCTATGAAAAGAATAAAAATAATCCTGCTTTTTTTCGCCCTGACACAATTTGCCATTGCGCAGGTGAAACAAAATGATAATGGTTTGTATGCAAATGCAAACGGTTCATTATATACAGGTGTTCTTGAAACTGAAGAAAACGGCACTAAAAAATCTGTTATCGAAGTTAAAGACGGACAAATTAGCGGTGAAGCAAAATATTATTATGCTTCAGGAAAGTTGTTGGAAACCGGGACCTTTGAAAAAGGATTGAAATCAGGAAAGTGGATACGTTATAATGAATCGGGTATAATGATTGGTTTAGCATCTTACAAAGCGGGAAAAAAAGAAGGCACATGGTTAGTGTGGGACGATAATGGTAAAAAACGTTTTGAAATGATTTATAAAGACGGAGAAAAAACAGGCGTTTGGAATCAGTGGGATGAAAAAGGAGATCTGCTTGCAACTAAAGATTACGGACAAGTGAATTAATTTTCTGAAAATAAAAACACAAAAAATCCCTTCCGCAAAAACGAAAGGGATTTTTTTATGAAGAGAAATTGTTTTTAGTTATGTAAATCAAACCTGTCCAGATTCATCACCTTATTCCACGCAGCAACAAAATCTTTTACGAATTTATCTTTTGAATCGCTGCTCGCATAAATTTCTGCAATCGCCCGTAGTTCTGAATTAGAACCAAATATTAAATCAGCTCTTGTGGCCGACCATTTTGGTTCGCCTGTTTTTCTATTTGATCCCACAAAAATTTCGCCTGCATCGTTGGTTGCTTTCCAGGTTGTTCCTAAATCTAATAAATTCACAAAGAAATCATTGGTTAATGTTTCCGGTTTATTAGTCAGGATACCATGTTTCGAACCGTCATGATTAGCATTGAGTGCTCGCATGCCGCCAACTAAGACTGTCATTTCGGGAGCAGTTAAATTTAATAACTGCGCTTTGTCAACCAACATTTCTTCAGTAACTGAAACACACTTCGCCTTTTTATAATTTCTGAATCCGTCTGCTTTCGGTTCTAATACGGCGAACGATTCAACATCGGTTTGTTCTAATGTTGCATCACCTCTGCCGCCTGTAAACGGAACAGTAATAGTATGACCTGCATTTTTTGCAGCTTTTTCAATCGCGGCACATCCGCCCAATACAATTAAATCTGCCATCGAAACTTTTTTAGCAGATTCTTTTTGAATGGTTTCTAATGCCGATAAAACTTTTTTCAATTGAGCAGGATTATTTGCTTCCCAATTATTTTGTGGCGCTAAACGGATGCGTGCTCCATTTGCACCACCGCGTTTATCAGAACCGCGGAATGTTGAAGCCGAAGCCCAGGCAGTTGATACTAATTGTGGAATAGTAAGTCCGCTCGCCAGAATTTTATTTTTTAAATCAGCAACATCTTTATCATTCAATTCATTTTTTCCTGCAGGAATAGGATCTTGCCAAATCAATACTTCTTTAGGAACTTCACTTCCTAAATAACGCGCGATTGGTCCCATATCACGGTGCGTTAATTTATACCACGCTCTTGCAAACGCATCAGCAAACTGATCAAAATTTTCTAAGAAACGTTTTGAAATCGGACCGTAAATCGGATCTAACTTCAAAGCCAAATCCGCAGTGGTCATCATTGGTGCATGCGTTTTATTTTTATCGTGTGCATCAACAACTGTTGTAGCGGCACTTGCATCAGTTGGCGTCCATTGATGCGCACCTGCCGGACTCTTTGTTAACTTCCAATCGTATTTAAATAAAGTTTCAAAATAACCGTTATCCCATTTTGTCGGATTTGGTTTCCATGCGCCTTCCATGCCGCTCGTGATTGTGTCGCCGCCTTTTCCTGTACCGAAACTATTTTTCCAGCCCATTCCCATTTCTTCAATACTTGAACCTTCCGGATCGGCGCCAACAAGCGCAGCATCACCTGCACCATGGGCTTTTCCAAAAGTATGTCCGCCTGCAACTAATGCAACAGTTTCTTCATCATTCATTGCCATGCGGCGGAAAGTTTCGCGGATGTCTTTTGCGGAAGCTAAAGGATCAGGATTTCCATTCGGGCCTTGAGGATTTACATAAATTAATCCCATTTGCACTGCAGCTAATGGATCATCAAGCTGACGATCGCCGGTGTAACGTTTATCACCTAACCATTCGTGTTCATTTCCCCAATTAATATCTTGTTCGGGTTCCCAAATATCGGCGCGGCCACCTGCGAAACCAAAAGTTTTGAAACCCATCGATTCCAATGCGCAATTCCCTGCTAAAATCATTAAATCGGCCCACGAAATTTTGTTACCGTATTTTTGTTTAACCGGCCACAATAAAAAACGTGCTTTATCTAAATTCCCATTATCAGGCCAGCTGTTTACCGGAGCAAAACGCTGATTACCTGTACCCGCACCACCGCGTCCGTCAGAAATTCTGTAAGTACCCGCACTGTGCCAGGCCATACGGATGAATAAAGGACCATAATGACCATAATCGGCCGGCCACCAATCCTGAGAATTGGTCATCACATCAAAAATATCTTTTTTAATTGCTTTTAAGTCCAGCTTTTTAAACTCTTCAGCATAATTAAAACCCTTATCCATAGGATCAGATAAATTAGAATGTTGATGTAAGATTCCTAAATTTAATTTATTTGGCCACCAGTCTTTATTTGCTGTGCCTGTACCGGCTGTTTCTTTTTTTTGTCCGTGACCAAAAGGACATTTGCTTTCTGTATTGCTCATATTCTTAAATTTTATTTTTTAATTGAATTTTTCGTCCCCATGTTGACATATTTTATTAAGTTTTATTCAAATACGAATCGGGGTTACTAAATTATGATTTACTTTGCTAAAACACACAAAAAATCATATAAAATTTAAATCAACAAGGCGGGTCAAAACCGCTTCATTATAAATTAAAAAAATAAAACTTATGAGTCTGAAAATTGGCGACACAGCCCCTGATTTTAAACTGTTTAACCCTGAAAAGAAGGAAATTGCATTATCTGATTATAAAGGTAAAAACGTAGTAGTATTATTTTTTCCTCTCGCATTTACAGGTACCTGTACTGCTGAACTTTGTCATATGCGTGATGAATTGAGCATTTATCAGAGCCTGAATGCGGTAATTTTGGGGATATCCATTGATAGTCCTTTTGTATTAGGAAAATTCAAAGAAGCGCAGAAATTGAATTTCGAATTGATATCTGATTTTAATAAAACCGCATCAACAGCTTACGGTTGTTTGTATGAAGAATTTATTTTAGGAATGAAAGGTGTAAGCAAGCGTTCGGCATTTATCGTTGACAAAAACGGCAAAATACAATACGCGGAAATATTAGAAAAAGCCGCCGACCAACCGAATTACGAAAACATGAAAGCCTGTTTAGCGAAGCTAAACTAATTTGGCAATTTGACAATGAGTTAATGCGTAAAATTAGAAAACGCAATTATTCCCTCTTCGAAGAGGGACGTCCGCCTGAGGCGCAGACGGGGAGATGTCTTACGGGCAGATTGTAGAAAACAAAATTTGAATGCTAAAAAGCTATTTCGATAAAAATAAAATCGAAGCCGGCTGCGACGAAGCAGGCCGCGGTTGTTTAGCGGGTCCTGTTTTTGCGGCAGCAGTTATTTTACCGAAAGATTACAAGAATAAAATTTTAAACGACAGCAAGCAGCTCACTGATAAAATCCGTTACGAGTTGCGCGAGGTGATAGAAAAAGAAGCTCTTGCTTTTGCGGTGGCGCAGGTTTCGAATATTGAAATTGACGAAATAAACATTCTAAACGCATCTTTCTTAGGTATGCACCGGGCAGTTGATCAGTTGTGCACTACGCCTGAATTATTGTTAATCGACGGTAACCGTTTTAAACCTTACAAAAAAATTCCACACCATTGTATTATTAAAGGCGACGCCAAATTTTTAAGTATAGCAGCGGCTAGTATTCTTGCAAAAACATATCGTGATGATTTTATGAAAGAGGCTGCCAAACAATATCCTGTGTATGGATGGGAAAGTAATATGGGATACCCCACTTCTTTACACCGAGATGGCATCCGCGTTCACGGCACAACTCCATTACATCGGATGACTTTTCAATTGCTGCCGAGTCAAATGGAACTGGAGTTTTGAAAACTTGTTGTTACTCTTTGTCATTAGAGGCCAAAGGCGGAGGAATGTTTGTTTATTGGATCACTAATTTTTTAGTGATTTGCTCCCCATTATTTTTCACAACAACAAAGTAGATTCCTGGATTTGAAGAAAGAGAAATAAATAATTCATTCATTAAAACACTTTCATTGTAATACGAGTACACTTTTTCTCCAATAACATTGTAAATTTCTAATTCCTTTATCTCTGTTTTTTCAGAGCGGAATTTAAAATTTCCGTTGCAGGGATTTGGAAACAAAGAAAAAAAGGCAGATCCAAGTAGAATTTCCTCTACAGAAATAACACTGATATCGGACTGTTCGAATCCTTGTGTGATCATATTATTTCCGGATGAGATCATTTCACCGAGCGGTTCTCCTTCAGTAAATGAGATCATCGCAGTAGCATTACTATAAAAATCCCCGGTACTCGAAATAACTTCAGGACTAATGCTTTGCGATCTCAAGCAGAAAGCAAAAAAGAGCATTCCATATAACAAACAGTTTTTCATTCTTAATAAATTCTATAACCGCTGAAAGAAGTAAAGTTTCCTCCCTGAACAGAATGTGTTATAGTATTGTCATTATTAGTAGCTTTCACATTTACAGTTTGTCCTGCGTTAAGCCAAACATTGGTATTGATTTTTAGAGCTTCTGTGGTAGTGTTACCCCTTCTACAGGTGATCACGGTTGCGGCATCAAATATAACGCTTGATCCGCTTTCCAACCTTGCAGTCAGAACAGATCCATCAATTGGCGCCGAACTCGGAAATGTTTGTGTCCCTGAAGGGGATGACCATGCAATAGTTGCATCGAAATGATAAAAGCCTGCAGACGGAGCAGTGTAAATGCCTCCTGAAATATTGTTGCCATCGTCGAAGGCTTCAGTATCAAAATTTATTTGTGAAGTACCTAAAGGCCCTACGGCAAATCCTCCGTTCAAAGTGACTTTGAATCCGCAGCATCCCCCGTTCTTTGCATATAGTGCATAGGGCACACTTAAAAATTGTGAAACACCCATCGATACATAAGAAGTTCCTCCTGTAGGATCCATCAAGGTTTCTTGATAAAAACTATCTTGTCCCCATGGTATGGCAGTGAAAGTTCCGCTTATACTTGAACCGCCTCCAACATTAATATAAAAAAGACCGAACTGGTTAGTAGTGGTTAGGTGCGACTCTGAATAAACGATCACACCTGTAGCGCTGCTCTGACGTATATAAACTTTTAGAGCAATGGTTTGATTTACGAGTGCATTGCCTGCACTATTACGTGCCACGCCCTGATATTTAATAAGGTTGGGTTGTGCAAAACCAAAACCTACCAATAAAAACAGGCTGAATAATAATAAATTCTTTTTCATGATAAATGAAATTAGCAGAACAAAAATAATAGAATTTTTTTGTAATGCAAGAAGGGTCTCAAGATTTAACATAGACGAGCGAGGAGATGCATAGCAGAATTTGGAGTTACTTCTTTGATAAATTGACGTATAATAATGGTTAAAATTCTCACTACCCGTTTCGTGCTGATTTTCAATCCAGGATAATTTTATAATAATAGTAAGAGCTATTCACATCCCTCTTTTAATAATTACCTCCTTTTATCCCATTCCGCGATGCCCTAAGAGCTAACTTTAATGGATTGTCGAAATTTAAAACCATATTTTTTTGGGTGATCGTGGCGCTTGGGCTCACGGGTGCAGTTTGGGCTTACTTTCATTTAAAACAAACTAAAAAACCGGCTTTAAATGCTATCGATGTTTTGCCTGACAGTTCTGTTTGTGTTATCAGCAGCAATAATTTTGAGGAACTCTCAAACAAAATCTCCAACCAAAATTTAATCTGGAAAGAATTAATCGGGATTCCTGAATTTAATAATATAAATAAACACTTAAACTTTTTTGATTCTGTTATTACGGAAAACGAAAACTTAAAAGAATTTTTCAAGAAACGAAGTTTGTTTATGGCAGTGTATTCACAAAAAGCAAGTTCGCCTATCATCATTGTTTTTAATTTGAACGACGAGGCCCAGCGCGAAGATTTTTTAAAATCAGTAGCCGGAGCATTTAAAGTTTCTCCGGATGCCAATGGGGATGTTGCATTTAAAATCGAACAAATCAATTATTATTTACGTGCATCCAGAGGCGTTGTTGCTATTGCCACTGAAAAAAACCTTATTGAAAATGCCTTTAGCGAAAAAAATAAAAAGCAAAATGTCAGTATTGGTTTTTCTTCGCTAAAAAAATTAATGGACAAAGAAAATGTCTGCAATGCTTATTTTAATTTTGGAAAATTATCGGACACAAAAATTAAAACGCAGGAATTAATTTTCAGCGGCCAGGCCATTTGCGATGTGGAATTTAATCCCGACGAAATTACCTTTAACGGATTTAATACGCCGGATTCTAATTCGATTTTAAACACTTTGGCCGGACAACAACCTCAAAACTGCGATTTTCTTGGGATATTGCCTTTTAATACAATCGGCTACAAAGCCATTGGCATCAGTGATTACCCGCTCTGGAAAAATCAACTCAATATCCCGAAAGAACAAGAAGCAAAATACTGGAAAAGCATTAACGACAGCGCGATGTTTAATGTGGAACGCCAGCTAACGGAAAACATCGGCGCCAAAATAGTTGAACTTGAAATTAAATACAACTCTGTTATTTCAAAGGCTCTTGTGTGCGAAGTAAGAGATACCGCTGAGGTGAACGATGTATTAAAGTATATTTCCGACAGTTTAAGTATAAATCAGGGTATAAAAACGGGCAGACTAAAAAATAATTCTTTATCTGATGCATTGTTTGGGAAGGTATTTAAAATTTCTTCGGCTTATGCTTTTGTGTTTGGGTCGTATCTTATTATAACCGAAAATAAAGAAACAAACGCGTATTACATAAGTTCAGCAGTCAACAATGCAATGATTAGTCAGAACGAAAGTTTTATGACTTACGCGAAAGATAATTTGAATTCAGCCTTCAATTACCAATATTATTTTTCACCCAACAAAAA
>CAZRNW010000170.1:0-7609 GCA_964601535.1 uncultured Flavobacteriaceae bacterium | reverse complement strand
CTATTTCGAAAAACCCTGCGTTATTCTCCGTCCCGAAACTGAGTGGATTGAATTAGTGGAATGTGGTACTGCATTGATAGCAGATGCCAACGAAGCTAAAATAATTGAATCTTATAAAATCCTCACATCAAAAGTCAATATGCAATTCCCGAAATTGTATGGCGATGGCAAAGCCAGTGAATTTATTTGCGGGGAGATGGTGAAGCATTTGGCTTAATGGATATAATAAATCTATAAGCTTCCCGTTAATATTATAGATTTAGCATTGATTTATTTCCCAAAAATAGACACCATACGTTTTATTGCAGCTTTAATGGTGTTGGTTTCTCATTGGTTATTTTTCATGCCATGGGTTGGTTTCCTCAACCTGAGTGAAATGGGCGTTGATTTGTTTTTCACTATCAGCGGTTTTTTAATTACACTGCAATTATTACATTTCAGGGAAAAAGCAGCTCAGAATGGAATAAATCAAAGTGTAATATTTAAAGAGTTTTATATTCGCAGGGTTTTCAGAATCTTTCCTTTATATTATCTCATTGTAATTTTAGCTACACTTTTCAATTCAGGTGAAATCAGAGATGCTTTAATTTATAATCTTACTTTTACAACGAATTTTTACATTGTTAATGTCAATCATTGGCCCGGCATCTTTTCTCACTTTTGGTCGCTGTCAGTTGAAGAGCACTTTTATTTATTCTGGCCTTTCATTATTGTTTTTGTATCAAATAAAAGTTTACCTTATATAACAGTTTCGTTAATCATAATTACATTAATTATTAAACTTTTTATTATTGATGAAAGCAGCGGTTATTACCTTCTGCATGTACATACAGTTTCCTGTATCGACTTAATTATGTTTGGTTGTCTATTAGCATGGCTGTACAAAAACAAAAGCGATTCTGTAAAGGAAATATTTCAATCCGGAAAATTTTTGCTGTTAGCGTTTTGTTTAATTGTTGGAATCAGTATATATAAGTATTGTATTGATGAAGGCCTGCTTGAATATGTTGTTTTGCGGAGCTTAACAGGTATCCTTTTTACGTTCCTTATTGGCGGATTGGTTTTCAGTAATACTCCTGTGAATCAAGGAATTTTAGCCAATAAGCGGCTGATAATTGGCGGCAAGCTTAGCTTCGGTATTTACCTTCTTCATAATTTTGTTCCAGGTTTATTATTAGGCATTAAAGATTTAAAATTGCATTGGGGATTTGAATTCGCTTCATATTTCATTGTCACGGTTGGCTTAAGTGCATTATTACATTGGGGAGTTGAATTACCTTTAAAGCGTTATGGTAAGTTAACTTTTGGCAATGAATTGCTTAAAGATTAATCCTTATCTTTGGGGCTGGTTATCGGTTAAAGGTTATCAGTTACAACTAATTAACAGTAACGTATAACAGATAATCAATAACCAATAACCAATAACCAATAACCAATAACAGTTAACTTATAAACAAAAATGAAGTTCCACAAAGAAGGTTACGCCAGTTTATTGCTGGTTCTTGTATTCAGCGCCATCATCCATTTTATCGCTTTTTATTTTTTTCCAACTTTTATGATTGCGCATGTATTTGCGCATTTAATCAGTTTGTTTTTAATCATCACCATTCTCCAATTTTTCAGAAACCCAACACGCGTGCCAACCAAAGGTGATAATTTAATTATTGCACCAGCCGATGGGAAAGTTGTGGTAATCGAAGAAACAACAGACCACGAATATTTTAAAGGCCGCCGCTTACAGGTGAGTATTTTTATGTCACCTATAAATGTGCACATTAACCGTTACCCGATTAGCGGTGATGTTGTGTTTTTTAAATATCACCCGGGAAAATTTTTAGCAGCCTGGGAACCTAAATCAAGTACCGATAACGAACGCACAACCGTTGTGGTGAAACACAAAAACGGAACTGAGATTTTATTCCGTCAAATTGCCGGAGCTTTAGCGCGCCGTATTGTTTGGTATTGTAAAGAGGGAGATAAAGCAGAACAATGCGGTGAAATGGGTTTTATTAAATTCGGTTCGCGCGTTGATTTGTTTTTACCTCTTGGAACAAAATTAAATGTGAAGATTGGTGATGTCGTGAAAGGTTCTCAATCTGTATTGGGAGAGATTTAATTTCCATTATAATTTATCAAGAATTTTGTTGTTTTGGGCGCGCCTTACGGCCGGGCTTTACGCTACAATCTTTTTGCAAGAGGCAGGCAAAAAGGATTTCCGCTGCAATCCCTCGCGCAGCTTCTTGGCTGATAAATTTTCCTTTGAAACAAATGTATTTTAGGTTTGAACTTTATCTTGTTGGTTCTTGGCTTAGGGATGCGTAGGGTTTAGTTCTTTTGCCTTTTCGGCAAAAAACCGCAGCGAAGCGGAGCCCGGAGCAGCCCGGTCCGCCTTTGGCGGAAAGCCCCAAAACCTAATCACCCAAATCAAACTCTTTCTTATCAACGTACTTCCGCCATTTATCAATCACACTTTGCATATCATCCGGAATTTTACTTTCGAATAATAATTTTTTTCCGGTAATAGGGTGGGTGATGCCTAAAGTTTTTGCGTGTAAAGCGTGGCGCGGACACATGGTAAAACAATTATGAATAAATTTTTTGTAGGTAGCGGTATTTAATCCTTTTAAAACAGAATCTCCGCCATATTCATTATCATTAAACAAAGGATGACCAATAGATTTAAAATGCACACGTATTTGATGCGTACGCCCCGTTTCCAAAACGCATTCAACTAATGTTACAAAACCAAAACGTTCAATCACTTTGTAATGTGTCACGGCGTGTTTTCCGTGGTCGCCCTGCGGGAAAATATTCATTACTTTTCTGTTTTTCAAATCGCGGCCAACGTTTCCGGTAATGGAGCCCTCATCATCTTTTACATTTCCCCAAACCAGAGCTACATATTTTCTGTCAATCGTGTGATCGAAAAAATCTTTCGCCAGTTTGGTCATAGCCATTTCGGTTTTCGCAATAATGACAATCCCCGAAGTATTTTTATCGATACGGTGAACTAATCCCGGACGTTCCAAATGTACATCGTGTCCGATTTTAGTTTTGGTGGTTGGTAAATTCTGAAAGTGATAAGCTAAAGCGTTGACTAAAGTTCCTCTGTAATTTCCATAACCGGGATGCACCACCATGCCGGGTTTTTTATTTACGAGGGCAATGTATTCATCTTCATAAACAATATCAATCGGAATGTTTTCAGGAACAACTTCAACATCCCGCGGCGGAACAGTTAGTACAATTGAAATTTCATCAAGTGGTTTTATTCTGTAATTTGATTTTACAGGTTTGCCGTTCACCAAAACATTTCCGGCTTCACAGGAGTTTTGGATTTTAGTGCGTGTAGTATGCGAAATGCGAATCATGATAAATTTATCAATGCGCATCATCACCTGCCCTTTGTCGACTTTTATATTGTGGTGTTCGTAGAGTTCGCGGTCTTCTTCCTGCAGCTCATCGTCGGGTTCAATGGCTTTGTTCATGGCTTAGCGCGAAATAATGAATTTCTTATTGGCAACAGGTGTGCCATTTTGTTTCAGACTAACAAAATAAATTCCTGAAGGATAATCATTCAGATTAATTTCTGTAATGGAATTCTCAACATTCACTTCGGTTAATTTTGCACCAAGCATTGAAATTAATTCAATACTGTAATTATCTTTCGCATTAATTTCTGCAGCAGAAATAAATAATTTATCGTTAGCCGGATTCGGGTAGACATTGATAAATCCTTCTTTTCTTTTTGACTGAGGTTGCTCTGCAATTCCCACAAGTGCTCTGTTCGCTTCTCCAAAAACCGGATGAATCATTAAAGAACCTTTAGTAGCTGATTGTGTCCACCCGCTGCCAACATCGTAATAAAGTTTGGTGTGGTGATCAATGTTTTTGTCGAAGCCAATGCATAAAGACTGACTGCCCACAGTTTGTAGTCCGACAAAATAATTTCCGGGACCCAAAACCATTGGTGAGGTAAAGAAGTATCTTGGTATTTTATTATAACCAAAATCCAGATAGATTGGTTTCTTCGTGCTGTCTTTTCTTATCACAGAACCCGGAACGCCGCTTGCATCAGCCCACACAAACATTCTGAATTGTGTGTTTTTAATAATATTCCCGTCATAAAACGGGTTAAAGAAAATATCAAGCGCCCTGAGTGTATCCGTAACGTTTAAAGTAAACTTCAAGGCATCTTTGGGGCCAATTACACTTCCGTGATGATAAACCTGCTCTGCGCTTCCGTCGTCGTATGCGTAAAAATTATTGAAATATAATTTCTGAATAATAGTGTCATTGTATTTCCAGGTATCAGGATTTGTATTTACAATATGTTTGATGATAAAGAAAGTGCTATCGGTCATCGGACTGATAGTATAATTTACGGGCGGGTTTTTATGCGTTGCTACCGAATCCCAGCCACGTGTACAAAAAGGGTTTACGTTACCTGTATTTCCTGCGCCCGTTCCGTAAGCATTCAATAAAGTCATGCCTGCATCGTAAATCGAATATTCGTAATTCGTGTTTTTTACAACGCCAACGTTATTGTTACGGATGAAATTAGAAAACTGAGTTCCCATTTCATTCGCGTTATATTGATTGAAAGGCATTGTTGAATAATTTTTGAGAATTGGGCGTGGCATATAACCAAATGTAAGATCGTTATAACTCGTGTCAACCTTAAATAAATTTGTTTTTAAACTGATATAATCCACATGCCAATGATCTGCGTTTCCTGCACCGGTTGCCCTGTTACGGAAACGGAAACGGAAACCATCATGGAAATAAGCGGTATCACTGATTCTTACAAAAGCTTTTTTGAAAATGGTATCATTCAGCGGCGGAGCAGCATTTCCGCGTTTGCTCCAGGCACGCACCCATAAATTTTGTTTTGGTTTATAGAAATCGAGAACTAAAGAATCGTTCTGAGTCGGGTTCTCACCAAATCCAACCGACTGATATAAAAATGAAATTCCAATACTGTCGACCGGCGAATAAGTATAAGTATTTGCTGTGTTATTTAATAAATTAATAGGACGGGATAAAAGTGTATCTGCAGGAGAGGAAGTATTGATGGTTGCTGCCATGTTGTATGGATAGCCTTTTTTATTTAATCCGTCGAATGTGGCAACTCCAATACTTGGGGGCGCAATACCGAAACCCGTGTTAATGTAAACGCTGGAGTCCACCCAATGATTTCCTGTCGGGTAAGGTGAATTTGGGGCATAGTAAAAATCTTCGAAAAACGGAATGGTATCAGAACCTGCTGCCGCAGTTTTTTGTATTGAATTTGTTTGCTGCTTATTTACCGGGTTGTTATATAATAAATTAATATTTCCGCTCATTGGCGATAAATATTCCTGAGCTGATGTGCCAAAGGGAATAGCAAATGCTAAAACAAAAATTATTTTATAAATCAATTTCATTTATTCCTGATCATCAAAATTTGCACCGCCTGAATTTGTTGTATCTGAAGATACGCTTACAAATCTGTCTTTTCTTCCGATGGTTAAATCAATTACTGTTCCTTTTTTTATTTGTGTTCCCGGCTCAACCGCTTTTCCCTTTACAAATTGCCCTAACACACATCCGTTACAATCTCCGGCCACCTGGGTTATTTTTCCTGTTTTAAAACCATAACTCTCCAGCATCAAAATTGCCTGTCTTTCGCTACGGTCGATTAACTTGGGCATTATCACCTGCGGGGGCAGTAAGCCAGTAACGTATAAATAGATGGTTCTATTGCGTTTTACCTGCGTTTTTGTTTCAGGGTCCTGACGTATTACAACCCCGGGTTTTTCCTTAGGGGCATAAATGCTGTCGATAATCAGGTAACGCACATCTTTCCCATCAATAAAACCATTTAACTCTGCTATAGTTTTGCCTTTAAAATCGGGTACTTCAACGGTTTCTCCGTGTTGGGTATATGAGTTTAACACTTTTACTAAAATCCAGAGCGTAATAAAAATAGTTAGTACCGCAATTCCAAAATGAAGGAAAAACTGTTTTGATTTTAAAAAGGCAAAAAATCCCTTCATAGTTTAATAAGCTTAAAGGTACCTATTTATTTTTTTGTGGGATGTTTTTAAGATTTTTTACGATTATTCAGTTCATCGCGTATGCGCGATGCTGTTTCGTATTGTTCTTCATCGAGCGCCGTTTGCAAAAGATTTTTCAGTTCTTCGGTACTTTTACTCTGAAGACTTCCTTCCTTTACCACTTCTTCGCCTTCATTTACCTCTTTCTCGCTTTCAACATTACTTGTAATTCCAGTATTTTCATCATCCAACACGATGCCCGCAGATTTTAAAATAAATTCATAAGTATAAATCGGACAATTAAAACGAACTGCTAATGCAATTGCATCGGAAGTGCGGGCATCAATCTCAACATCTTTAGTGCCATCATTACAAATCAGTTTCGCGTAAAAAATACCTTCTACTAAATTGTAAATAAGTACTTCGTTTACGTTGATGTCGAAAGTTTCGCAGAATGTTTTAAATAAATCGTGGGTAAGCGGACGGCTTGGCGTCATTTTCTCGAGCTCAATGGCAATGGCCTGTGCTTCGAAACCGCCAATAATAATTGGTAAGCGGCGGGTACCGGCACTTTCGCCCAACACCAGCGCGTATGCACCTGATTGGGTTTGGCTATAGGATAAACCTACAATTTCGAGCCTTACTTTTTTCATTCCCATGAGAACATCTAATTTACAAAAAAGCCCGGTTAATTTTGATTAGCTTTTAACTTTTTAACAGCCTCAATAAGCTTCGGAACAATGGTGAAAGCATCACCAATTACTCCATAATCGGCCGATTTAAAAAACGGCGCTTCCTTATCGTTATTAATCACCACAATGGTTTTACTTCCGTTAACACCCGCTAAATGCTGGATGGCTCCGGAAATTCCTATAGCAATATATAAATTCGGACGGATAGCAATTCCTGTTTGTCCAACATGTTCGTGATGCGGACGCCAGTGCATATCGGCAACCGGACGTGAACATGCGGTTGTTGCATTTAATGATTTCGCTAATTCTTCAACCATGGTCCAGTTTTCCGGTCCTTTTAAACCACGCCCTGCGCTTACTACTAACTCAGCTTCAGGCAGAGGAATCATTCCGCCAACATCCGTTGATTTTTGTTCTTTCACTTTAATTTTTGAAGCGGCTAATTCAACAGCGAAATCTGTAACTGTTGCAGCGTTTGCTCCTAATTTTACAGGAAAAGAATTAGGTAATAAGGAAATAACTTTTGTATCGCTGTGAATAGTGTAAATAGCAGTTGCTTTACCTGAGAAAACATTTTTCTTTACATCTAACGAATTTCCATTTACGCTGGGATAATCAACCGCACCTGCAACTAAACCCGCTTTTAATCTAGCAGCTAAACGCGGAGCAACAGCTTTACCTGTAATATCAAATGCAAATACGATTACTTTCGCGCCTTCAGCTTTTGCGGCTTGTTCAACTGCAGAAGTAATCTGCATGCTGTCTAAACCTTTTAAAGCATCATTTTTTACAGAGAGAATTTTTTTCGCTCCTGCTTTTCCGATGTCTTCCAATTGGGCAGCATCTGCATTCGCAACAAGCGCAGTAACCGATGAACCT
>CAZRNW010000169.1:0-7633 GCA_964601535.1 uncultured Flavobacteriaceae bacterium | reverse complement strand
ATTCACAACAATGTCGTGTAATTTATTTTCCCAATCCGGCTGGTTTCGGATTTTTTTACCGGGCAAAGTAAAATTCTGGAACCATTTCGGTTGCGTGCCCGTAGTAATACCGCTTAAATCCCCTGAGTAATATTTTCCATTGTAATTTAAATTCGTGCTTCCTCCTACCATTAAAATTCGTTTCTCATAAATTTCTTTTGGTAATTTATAATGAACGGTGGAAAGGATTTGTTTTAAAGTTCCCCGCTGTATAGACTTAATCATTTCCTTGGTAACAGGAATATGTTTACTTGCAGATTCAGAAGTTCCTGAACTCAATGCAAAATATTTTATTGTGCCCGGCCAGGTGATATAAGCTTCTCCATTCAGTGAACGCTTCCACCATTTATCGTACATGGTTTGGTAATCGAAAATAGGAACTGATTTTTGATAAGCTGAAACAGGATCTGCATCCAATAGTAATTTATCAAATTGGTATTCTTGTCCGAATGCTGTGTTCTGTGCTTTCAGCAATAACTTTCTCAATTCACTTACCTGGCGTTTATATGTACTCCTTCTCTGAGGAATTCTTCCCCGGAAAGTGATTGCACGCTTTATTAAAGAACCAAGTATCGCCATTTGAATTACGCAGTTAGAAGTACGATTTTACGAATTATTTTAAGTATCTGAAATCGTGATTGTTTTTTATTGTTTTTAGGGAGTGGTACATTAGTTTGATAACGTCTTCAACATCTTGTTTGTGTACGCTCTCAACTGTGGTGTGCATATAGCGCAATGGAAGGGAAATTAAAACTGATGCAATTCCATCTGTACTGTATGCAAAAGCATCTGTATCTGTTCCAGTTGAACGGGAAGCTGCCTGGCGCTGAAAATGAATTTTATTTTTCTTCGCAGCATCAATCACTAATTTCAATAAATTATTTTGTACCGCAGGTGCATAACTTAAGACAGGACCTTTACCGCAAGCCTGATCGCCGCTGGAGATTTTACTCATCATTGGGGTTTGTGTACAATGACAAACATCTGTAACAATCGCAACGTTAGGATTAATTTTGCGCGAAATCATGGTGGCTCCGTTTAAGCCAACTTCTTCCTGCACGGCATTTACAATGTATAATCCGAAAGGCAATTTATCTTTTTTCTCTTTCAGCAAACGTGCCACCTCTGCAATCATAAATCCTCCGATGCGGTTATCTAAAGCACGGCCCGTGTAATAACGGTTATTTAATTCCATGAGTTCATCTTCGTAAGTCATTACACAACCAACGTGAACACCAAGTGCAGCTACTTCTTTATCGGAAGTACAGCCGATATCAATAAAAATATTTTTTAAAGAAGGCGCTTCTTCCTTTGCAGCATCGCGAACGTGTATGGCCGGCCATCCGAAAACGCCTTTTACGATTCCTTTATCGGTATAAATGTTTACACGTTTGCTAGGAGCAATTTGATGATCACTGCCTCCATTACGGCGCACATAAATAAATCCGTCTTTTGTGATATAATGCACAAACCACGAAATTTCATCCGCGTGTGCTTCAATCACTACTTTGTAAGGAGCTTTTGGATTAATAACACCAACCACTGTTCCATAGGTATCTACTAAATGAGTATCAACATAAGGTTTGATATAATTAAGCCATAATTTTTGTCCGGGCGATTCAAAACCGGTTGGGGAAGCATTATTCAAATATTCCTTTAAGAATTTTAAGGATTTATCGTTTAAAATTGACTTCGTTTTTGCCATAATTTCAAGAATAGTTTACAGGTCTTAAAATAAAGCAATTTTATCGGATTTTGAAAGGAGATTTTATTAACCGTTACGGATTCCGCACTACGTAAATAATGTTGGAAGTCAGCTTAGTAGTATCGAGTACTTCCAGCGTTAAATTCGGGAATCTAGCGATGGCTTCTTTAATTAATTTCCCGCTCACAAAATGCAAACCGGATTCCTGCGTTTTATTGAAACCTGAAACTGTTGTACTCACAAACTCCGTATATGCAGTTCCGGCCTGGCGGGTTTTTAAATCGGCATCTGCATCGCGGATAACCAGAACACCCTTTTTATTTATTTTCTGAGCAAGTTTTTCAATCACATTAATTTGTTGCGTTGGTTCTAAATAATGTAATACGTCACTGATAATAATTCCATCTGCATAAGGGAATTCGTAAGTATTAACATCAGCAGTTTCAAAGTTAATATTGTCACGCTTGCTTGCGCAATTTTGTGCTACTGAAATTTTTTCTTCATCATAATCCAAACCTAAAATTTCGCGGTGGCGGCTTTTGAATAAAAGCATATAAGGCAAAAAACCTAAACCACAGCCCACATCAACAATTTTTCCTTTCTTAGGCATCAAACTTTCAAACAAAGTGTAATTGCCTTCCATTGCTGTTTTCACTCTGCAATACCATTCAATAAGCGGACCTTTATAAATATAATTATTGATCAAGCGGGAACGGAAATACTTTGTGGGTTCGTATTCTTCTTTCAATAATTCATACTCAGCACGCATGTAATGACAGATCGCTTTTGTTTTCTCCTGATAAGTTGCACCGAATTTTGTATCACTGTGTTTAATACGCGGCAAATATTTCACAGTTAAAGCGCCGTCTTTAAAATGAAAATCATTTTTAGTAACCGCATCACCCGCACCATGAATTAAAACAGGTAAAATATCCAAGCCTAATTTCTCAGCAGCTAAAAAAGCTCCTTTATGAAAACGGCCAATATCCCCGGTAATACTTCTTGTTCCTTCGGGGAAAATTAAAATGGAATAGCCATCCGCAATTAAAGCTTCTAATTTCGGTAATGCATTTTCATAACCCATAGAGGCAGGATAGTAATCTGCCATCTTCACGATCCAACCGTAAAAAATATTATTGTATACCCAATCATTTGTAAAGACAATTATTTTCGGATGCAATTGTAAAGTCAGGGCCAGATCGATATGCGATTGATGATTGGCAATGATTAAAGCAGGCTTTTCAAACTTTTCTTTATCAGGATTAATAATCCGTTTTTTTACATTCACGAAAGCAGCGAGCACCATTCTGAATGAATAAGCTAATACGTAATGAAAAGCCAGCTTACGCTTCTTTTTCGGTGCCGGGAAGAATATTATCAGAGCGCCAATTACAGTGAGAATTGATGAGACAATTACAAAAACACTAAAGCCTAAAACTGTAATTAATAAATACTTTGCTGTGTAAGGTTGTAATCCGCGGTTCTTGCGGTTTAAGACCATCCAGTTAAAAATAAGCGGCTGAACAATGAAGGAAACAAATACCACGCAGAACATTCCTAAAATTGCAATAACAGCAATGGATTGCAAAGCGGGATGTTTAGCAAAGATCATCACTCCTATTCCGATAATTGTTGTAAGTGCCGATAATAAAATGGAAGTTTTATAACTGCTTAAATTTTTCTTTCCGTATTTATATTCATTGGTGAGTCCATCCATAATGAAAATGGAATAATCATCGCCCAGACCAAAAATAAAAGTGGAAATAATAATGTTAATGACATTAAACTTAATTCCGAAAATCCCCATAAAACCTAAAATCCATAACCAGGAAATAAACATCGGTAAGAAATTAATAACCGCCATTTCAATTCTGCCATGCGACACCAACATGAATCCAAATACTAAAATGGATGTAATCCAAAGAATCGTTGAAAAATCCGAACTAATTACATCAACAAACTGAGAGGTTAAATGTTGTTTATCAAACACAACAATGCTTTCATTATTGGCAAATAGTTTATAAATGATATCGCGCTTATCTGCATCCGTTTTTACATGGGTGACGATACTTGGCTTGCCGTTTACGTTTGCCGTCCAATCTTTTAAAAGTAATTTATTAAGTGAATCACCTTCCGCTTTATCAATGGCGGAATAATTCTTATTCAATACCTCATAAAAAGAAGCAAAGGCTTCAGGTTTGAATTTTAAATCAGCACCGTATTTAATAATGTTATTTTGAATACTATTCTTAAGAGATTCAGAAAAGAAATTATTCCACTTCTCTAACTTTTCCTTTTGTTTCTTTTCTGAAGGGAGAATAACTGCAATTGAACTTACTTTCCTTAATTGATCGGTCTGCTTTAGAGAGTCCAATTTTTCATAAACAAATTCATTCAATTGCATCGCCTCCTCTGTTGTTTTCCCCGTAGCAAAAACGTAAACAGAGCGTGCTGCGAAATGATTCACTTCATCTAAATGCTTTTCGGCCAGACGGGTTTCTTCATCCATGAAACTCATATTGTTCATGTCGGTTTCAAAACCAACATTGGAAGCAAAAAAACAAAGTGCAATCGTAATTACCAATGAAGAAACGACAACAATTTTGTTTTTATCTAACCTGTAAGAAACAAATCTGTCTAAAAATGTTTCTTTATGCTCCCTTTCAATTGCTTCATTTCTGAATGAAAACTTTAATAAATGAGGCAAAACAAAAATGGAAAACAATAATGCCCCAATTAAACTAAAAGCAGCAAACTGACCGAAATCGTGCAGCGCTTCACTTTTAGTGAACACCAAACCAAAAAATGCCCCAACAGTTGTAGTACAACCGATCAGCATCGGTACGGTTAAATCAGAAAGCGTTTCTTTTATGTCCCGCTTATGTTTGAAGTGCGTAAAAAAATGCAGACTATAATTAATAGCGACCCCCAATACAGCGGCACCTGCTGCAACAGCAATAGCTGAAACAATTCCTTTAAACAAGAACAACATGGCTAATGAAAAAGCCATGCCGAAAACCACAGGGAGAAAAATAAATACGATCGGTAATCCATTTTTAAAATACAAACCAATTAATAATGCAATGCAAATAATCGTAATGGTTGTGGTTAAAGTTGTATCCTTCCTTAATTGTTCTGCATTTCCCAGTGAAACCATGCAGGCGCCAAATGACTCGATTGTAATTTCATCTGAACTTAACTTTTTAGAGGTTTCCTTTACGAAATTAATCAGGGGTTTATTTTTAGCCGTTTCATTCGCTGCATAAGCCGGAGTAATGAATAGTAATAAATGTTTATGGTCTTTGGTAACAATAGCTCCGTTATAAGTCTCAAAATTTTCATCCAACTTAATACTCTCCATTTTTTTGAGAGCAAGCGGAACAATATTTAAAGGATCACGTTTGATGAATTTCCCCAATACCATCCCAGATGGACTCAACAACGCTTCATAATCTTTTCTTAAAGTATATTGAATGCTATCAGGCGTAATTAAATTAGAAATGCGCACATAATCTTTATCAGAGAGGAAAAAAGGCAGATTATTATAAAAAATATCGTAAACACTTTGCATGGTGTTATCGGATATTTTGTAAGTGATATCTGAATAAGATTCTTTTGGTAAGGTTTGAAGTGCTGAAAAAACGGAATCCGCTGTCTCAACTAATTTCTCTGCATTATCACCCGAAGCTGAAGTGAGATGAATAACCAGCTTGTCTTTTGATTTTAAATTATCGAGAATGCTGTTAATGGAAGCGGAATTTTTATCCTGCGGGACAAAACGGGTGATGTCTTCTTCCAGCCTTATTTTACTTGCATAGTAGCCCAATAATCCGCAAATCCCAATCACTAAAAAAGTGAAAATTAATTTGCGTTTACTGAAGAAAAGATAAGCTAACCAGGCCCAGTGCTGCATAGCCGATAAAGATAGCGATTTAAGAGAAAATTGTGAAATTAGCGGCTAGTTACCTATTCCAATGCTGATGTCTCCTTGCTGCGTCTCACGTTCAGGGGCTTTAAGAGTGATAACATGTCCATTTCTTTGATTAATGAATTTTTTCTCGTCCTTAAAATTGATGCTCTTCCCATGGAAAATATCAGAATAAATCGCCTTCACATCCGGGTGCCTTTCCAAAACACCGGTCAGTAAAAAATAGTTGTGTTCCTTTTCTAAAACCGGACTAAAATTCAAATAAATAGCATTTTTCGCTTTGCATAATGCCGAACGTCTTCCCAATTGCTCCGTAAAACCGGCGAGTTTTGCCAGAAGCAAAGTGCGGTCTTTATTGTTACGGGTTAAATAAATTTGTTCCTGAATATTCAATTTCTCAAGCCATTTACGGTGTCTGCGCATTTTTACACAAGGGGCGTTTAAAACAATATCATCAAACAATTTTGTTTTTGTTTTTATAAAATTATTGGTCACTGCCTCCTTAATTAGCCGGTTTCCTAAACTATGGAGAAGTAAAGTTAAATTGGCTGAATCACTTTTTACGAAAGATTTTATTTTTTCCAATTCATTAAACAAATCACACATTGCTATTGAAACGCGTGTGCTTTGAAATCTTGCTTTTCTGTAATTTTTCCCGCCGCTCATATATGGACGATAAGTCGGCCAATCGAACATCACGGTTGTAACATCATATACTCTGGTTAAACGCGTTGCCCTATCCACATCTGCCGGGAAATCCTTTCCCATTCCTTCGCCGTAAAGAACTATATCTTTGTTCTTATCTGTTCCGTTAAAAGCTTCTTTAAGATTTTGTTTCGGTACACAAACCCAATTTCTGTTGTGAAAATAAATAGTGAAATAACGCGGACGAAGACCTTTATCTAATTCATAACCCATGAATTCGGAAGTATCATAGAAATACTCCCTTACGCTCACAAATACTATCGCAGTATCTTCATTGGTAGGAACATAATTCTCTTTTAAAGTGATTTTATCCCAATCGCAAAACGTGTAACCGCTGAACTGTGCTTTTGAAATAAAAGTGAGAAACAGAAATACTCCGAAAAAGTATTTTTTTAGAAATATCATTTGGGATTATAAGTGTTCATGCAATTCTGTAAACCGGCAAAAGCAAAAGCCTTAACTGCATCGGCTGCTAATTTTATGCGCTCTTGTAATATTTTTTGTTCTTCGTCATTCCATTTTCCCAAAACATAATCTACCTGATACCCTTTTCCGAATTCGTTGCCAATACCAAAACGCAAACGAGGATAATTACTCGTGTTTAATGTTTCCTGAATGTTTTTTAAACCATTGTGTCCGCCATCGCTTCCTTTCGGACCAATTCTCACTTTTCCTAACGGCAATGCGAGTTCATCAACCACAACCATTAAGTTTTCGACCGGAACTTTTTCGGCTTGTAACCAATAATTAATGGCTTTGCCGCTTAGATTCATGTAGGTTGTAGGTTTTACAAGAACCAATGTTTTGCCTTTGTGTTTCATTTCGGCCACATCTGCTAATCTCCCGCTCGTGAATTTCACGCCTGCTTCTTTAGCAAGATAATCTAATACATCAAAACCAATATTATGGCGGGTACCGGCGTATTCATCACCGATGTTTCCTAATCCCGCTATTAAAAATTTCGACATTTACTGAATTATGATTGGTTCTGTAATTTTACTAATTAATTTTTGTTCGAGCGCCTTTTTAAATAAAATATCTACAGCCTCTTTTCCTTTCAGTCCCAAATCTATAGAAAATTCATTTACATACAAGCCAATATGTTTTTTCATCACTTCTTCGCTCATTTCCTGAGCGTGTTGTTTTACATAAGGCATTACATCAGGGGTATTTGCATAAGCGTACTCCACACTTTTTTTAATGATGCGGTTTATTTTTTGCAATAATTCATTATCAAAGCTTCTTCTCGCAACAAT
>CAZRNW010000168.1:0-7638 GCA_964601535.1 uncultured Flavobacteriaceae bacterium | reverse complement strand
CCCCATGTTTTACCCGTAAATTGGGGTTCCAAAGTAACTTCGATAAAAAATAACAGCATGGCATCATCAGTAAAAATCGTATTCCGTACAGAGAAAATGAATCATAAAGGAGAAGCCCCGCTCTATCTCCGAATCATAAAGGATCGCAAACCAAAGTATATCGCATTGGGTATAGTTGTTTCAGAAAACCTATGGGATGAAGAAAACAAACGCGTTAAGAAAGGGATGCAGAATTCCCAACGTATCAATAACCTCATCACTAACAAACTTGCGGAGGCTGAAAACCAAATGATGGAATTAGAGACGAAAGAAAAGAATATTTCTTCCACAAAGATCAAAGAAAACATCATGGGGAAATCCTCTCTGGATTTTTTCGAATACTGCAATACGTACTTTAAACTAATCAAAGGAAAGATTGCAGGTTCCACTTATGATAAGGCGGATGGTGTAATTAAGAAGATGAAGGATTATGCCGGAGAAAAATCTCTAACTTTTGAAGGTCTAACCGTTCGATGGTTAAAGGAGTACGAGCACTTCATGAGATCTGACAAGGTCAGTCAGAATGGAAAGACGATCAAGGGAAATCAGAATAATACTGTTTTCGCCAACATGAAAATAATCCGTCGTATTGTTAACGAAGCCGTAAAGGATAAGGTGATCCGTTTTGATGAAAATCCATTCTTACATTTTAAATGCAAATGGGAAAAAACTGAAAAGAATTTTTGTGTTGAGAATGAAATTGAAGCGTTCGAGAATGTTATGATTCCGGAAGGAACAAGATTATTTCACACCCGTAATGCTTATGTGTTATCTGCATATGCCGGTGGCCTTCGCATTTCTGATATCTGCAAACTCAAGAAAAAGAATTATGATTGGGAAAGGATTTTTGTGTATACTAAAAAATGTAAAGGTGTGCCCGTTTCAATTAAATTGCCACAAAAGGCAATCGATATCCTTAGCATCTACTGTAAAGAAGGTGATAACCCTGAGCATTACGTTTTCCCGTTTCTTGATAATGACACTGATTATTCTAATGTAGATTATCTGACTAAATGTATCGATTCGCAAGATACGATGCGTAACAATGATCTAAAAAGAATTACTAAGCTGGCAGGAATTGACAAGCACTTAACTTTCCATACTTCCCGCCATACCTGGGCTACGCGTGCACTTCGTAAAGGAATGCGTATTGAATACGTCTCTAAGTTAATGGGTCATGGGGATATCAAAACTACTCAAATTTATGCGAAGATAGTTAATGCTGAACTGGATGAAGCAATGGATGTGTTTAACGAGTCTGAAACCGCATACAATTCAAACGGCTCCCAAGCATATCTTAGTAAGGCTGTCTAGTTTTCTATCTAAACTATAGAAGGTTAAGGGTTACTTTATATTTTTAACATAATACACTTGTTTATTTGGTTTAATAATTAGACATTTGTCTAAATATCTAATTATGACACTTAACCTTGCCTTTAAAGCTCTCAACGATGAAACAAGGCGCGATATACTTGAGTTACTGCGTAAAAAAGATATGACGGCTGGTGAAATAGTAGAAAAATTTAATATCTCCGGTCCTAGCATATCTCATCACCTGGAGATCTTGAAACGCGCCGGACTCATAGATTCACAAAAGGAGGGTCAGTTTATTATTTACAGTCTTAATATGACTGTATTTGATGATATTATGCAATGGATGGTTAAATTAAATAAGAAAGGAAAGTAATCATGAAAACAAAAACAATTTTAGCACAATCTGCTATTGCGATTATTCCGGTTGTTTATTATTTATTTATTTGGAGTAAACTGCCTGATCAAGTACCAATGCACTACGATATGAATAACCAAGTAAACGATTGGGGTTCAAAATCTGAAATGTTGGCGGCAATTTTATTTATGTTTCTAATTACAATACTAACTTCTATTCTATTGATTAACATTGATAAAATTGATCCCAAGAAAAAATATTCCAATTTGGGAAGCATTATAATAAAGATCTCATGGACACTTGTACTATTTCTCTCTGCCCTCAATACTTTTATTGTTTATGACACTGAAGTATATGTGAGGACTAATCAGCCGGCAGAATTGTTATCTCCTAAAATAATGTTAACTTTTGTTTCATTATTATTTGTTATCATTGGCAACTTCATGAACAGTATTAAACCAAATTATTTCATTGGTATCCGTACGCCCTGGAATCTGGAAGATGAAGATAACTGGAGAAAAACTCATCACCTTGCTTCTAAACTATGGTTCTTCGGTGGTTTGTTAGCAATTCCTTTCTTGCTTCTAAATTCTAATGAAATTGCTACATACATTTTTATATGTATTATAATTCCACTTACTCTTATCCCTTTCATTTACTCTTTTAATATTTTTAGAAATAAACAGAAAGGAAATCAGTGACCTCCGTATTTAAGTAACTTTACCTTCAATTAGATCGTACGTAATGGTAGATGGTCTGGTATTCTTGACAAATTAAACTATCCTGACTAATACGCAGAACGCTTATAGTTGTCTCTTCGTCTGAACAGCTGAGATTATACTTGCCGTTTTTTTTTGGTTTCTGTTCTTCGATTAATAAAATTTCATTATTGATTTTTAATTTCCATTTCCCTTTGAAATTGTTTCCGGATGCTGTGTAAAAAGTATAGGTGCCATCTTTCAAAAATTCGTAGCCAAATGATTTAGTTATGGTTGACGCCAAATCTTCTTGTTGCGGGCTTTCAGTTTTGTAAATTTCCCACTTACCGCAGATATGATCTGATACTACCTGTGATTTTAAGCAAAAAGAGGATAAAACATAAGATGATATAATAAAAACGGTTTATAGGAATTTTTGACCATTTTATAAACTAGGTAAATTTGCAATATTTTAAAAGGTAAAGTAGCAGGTTTTAACTTAATTACAATAAATAACAGATTAGAATTCTATTAGAATTTCAAAAGCTCCCCTTTTTAACACAACCGCTTCTTAATTGAATAATTTCTTTAGTTCCTGACTTCAAAGGTACTTAGCCATGTTTTAGCGTGACGCTCATTCACAAATATTTTTGTAGGCAATTTTCTACTTCCCATATCTTCAAAAAAATCTAATACATCCTGATTGGTATTGCTGCCCACTATAATAGCCTGCACCATTACTTTTGATCTAGATTTCTGATTCGTGAGGGTTTTCTTTGCCTCATCATCAATTTGACAACACTCTGATATGTTTATGAGGCGTTTAAACCTCTTTTTGTGCACTTTTTCTTTAATAAACGAATCGATTTCTAAAATATCCAGCGCATTGATTAATGTTTTCTCACCAATTTTTATTTGAATTATATCTAGGTAAAATTGGATCTCGTATTTCTGTGGCGCTCGTTTCATTAGTGACTTAAGTCGTAGTTTTATATAACATCGCTAAAATAATTGTAAATCCTTATCGGGAAGTGATCACTTCAAATTCTAATTAAATTCTAATGCCAAATAATGGAACACAATAAGAGCGGGAAGAACTTGTCTTGCCCGCTCCAATTTGCACTCATGAAAAAGTATTATGACAAAAGTATATCTTTTTTTATTAATGAAGATTCAATTTAACAAAATCAATATTATATCTAATCCCATTCTAATTTCGGGTGCCTAAATTGCTTTTCTTTTAAATGAAAAACCGAACGTTCGCTTTTACCTTTTCTTTTATTTTGCAATTCAATTTAGCATCGTTATCACAAGATGTATTTCGCGACTTTCAAGTATGGGAAAATTTTGAAATAGAGTATAACATAAATAACAAATGGCTTGGCAAAATTCAACAACAGGCAAGAATCTCTGAAAACTCAACGCAATTTGCTTATTATTATTTTGATCTGGGGATTATGTATAAAATAACTAAAAATATCCGTGTGAATGCAGATTACATTTTTGTTCAAAAACAAAGGTTAGACCAATCTTTCAGCACCCGACATCAATATAATTTCTACTTCAATTTCAGAAAAAAAATCAAACGGTATACTTTTTTTAGCAGAATCCTCACGGAAGGGCAGTTTGTTGATTATAATAGTAGCGAATACGGAAGGCAATTAAGCGATATATATATCCGGAATAAATCCTCTGCCCGTTACATGCTGACAAAAAGAATTACTCCCTATGTATCAGATGAGGTCTATTATAAATTTGATGGCAAATACTATGAACGTAATTTTAATCGCAATCGTTTAAGTTTAGGAGTTCTGTACAAACTTACTCGGCACTGGTTATTTGAATTGTTTTATATTTTCGAACACAACTTTAATATAAAAAGGCCCAGCCAGAATTTTATTCTAGGCGTGGGGTTTAGCCGTAGCTTTTATCAATAAACTAATCTGTTTCTAATATTAATCTAATCGAAAACACATGGCTAACGGTATATTTTTGACTAATGATTTTACGTTATATCATCTTCTTAGTGGCTTTTTTTGTTTCTACAAATGCTTATTCTCAGGATTCAATATCAAACCGCACATATAAAAGGAAACAGTATTCCATTATTGAAAAAAGAGACTATTTAGTTTTATATAAAAAATCAGAATCAGAATGTATGTTTTTCAGCACTTCTTTAAATTCTCCAATAAAAAGACTAACTTACCATCAAATTATTTTTGATAAATGCAGTACATACAAAGTAAGGGAGAATTGTCGCGAACTCCGAAGAAGAAAAATTCGTTTGAGCGAAAAGTATAAGGATGGTGAGTATTTTGCATTCAAAGTTTTTAACAGTTTTATTCAATAGCAATGAATATTTTAATAGTAGAAGATGAGCAAAAAGTATCCTCTTTTATAAAAAAGGGGCTTGAAGTAAATGGCTTTTCAACCGATACCGCATTCGACGGTCATATTGGATTGCGGAAGGGTGAGAGTATGATTTATGATGCTATTATCATGGATGTAAACATTCCCGAGATAAATGGCTTTGAGGTTTGTCGCAAATTAAGGGAGAAAAACATTAAAACCCCAATTCTAATGCTAACCGCTCTCGGCACCACTCGCGATAAGGTACATGGGTTTGATCTTGGTGCTGATGATTATCTCGTAAAACCATTTGAGTTCGATGAATTACTGGCTCGCATTAAAGCAATAATAAAGCGTGCAAAAGCAGCTCCTTTACTCTCTCCTGTTTTAAGAGTAGCCGATTTAGAAATGGATACCGAGCGCAAAACAGTAAAACGTGGTGGTAAGGAAATAGATCTGACAGCTAAAGAATTCTTACTCCTCGAGTATCTTATGCGCAATGAAGGCAAAGTGCTTTCCCGCACAGATATAGCAGAAAAAATTTGGGATATTACTTTTGATAGCGGAACGAACGTTATTGATCTCTACATTTTCTACCTCCGTAAAAAAATTGATAAAGATTTTATTCAAAAACTTATTCATACTCAGGTGGGGATGGGATATGTTTTAAAAGAAAAATAGCGAATGAAAATTCGTACACGCATAACTCTCCAGTTTACTGTAATCGTTTCGGTAATTCTCATTGTTTTTGCAATAGCAATTTACTTCTTTTCAGCTAATCATCGAGAAGAAGAATTTTATACCCGTTTACGCGACAAGGCTGCAACAACAGTTAAATTACTGTCTGATGTTGATGAAGTGGATAATAAACTTCTTAAAATCATTGATAAGAACTCTTTGAATGTTTTACCGGAAGAAAGGATCTTAATATATGATTACAAGAATAAATTAGTATATAATAGTCCTGATGATAACAAGGATACATCTAACATTCACGTACTCCAAAGAATTCGTAGTGATAAAGAAATAAAATATCATGATGGGAAAAGCGAGGCAGTTGGTATTTTGTTTGAGGGGAAATATGATAAGTATTTTGTAATAGCAAAAGCTTTCGATAAGTATGGCCTTAGCAAGTTAAGTTACCTGGGCTACTTGCTTCTGTCTGGTGTTATTATTACAATAGTTATGGTTGTTCTTATTGGTTTATTTTTCTCAAGACAAGCTTTAAGCCCCATTTCCGGTATGGTAAGCCAAATTGATAATATAACAATTTCCAATCTCGGATTGCGTGTTAACGAAGGAAATGGCTCTGACGAAATTGCGCAGCTTGCCATTAAATTTAATAAAATGCTAGAGAGGCTTGATGCTGCTTTTGAAGTACAGCGTAGTTTCGTTTCTAATGCTTCGCACGAATTGAGAACACCATTAACAGCTTTAACTGGTCAGTTGGAAGTGGCTTTGATGAAAAAAGAAGATAGTGATCCCTGGCAAGTGCTTACGCTTCTATTGAACGATATCAAACAGCTTAATAAACTCTCAAACGGATTGCTGGATCTTGCACAAGCTAATCTTGATATATCAGAAATAAAGATCGAAACGTTGCGCATTGATGAGCTTATTGGTAATGCCAGGGCCGATTTACTGAAAAGGAATAAGGATTATAAATTAAATCTCAATTTCAAAGATTTTCCGGAAGATGAGAACTGGTTGAAGCTAAAAGCAAACGAACAACTTCTTAAATCAGCAATTCTCAATATAATGGAAAATGCCTGTAAGTACAGTTTGGATAAGATGGCCATAATTGATCTTGATTTTAATAAGCAAAATATTAATATTTCCATATCTGATAAAGGTATTGGAATAATTGAAAGTGATTTGCAAAACATCTTTGAGCCGTTCTTCAGATCGGGCAATGCAAAAAACTATTCGGGTCATGGTATAGGATTAACCCTAACTAAAAAGATAGTGGATTTACATAAAGGTAAAATAAATGTGCGTTCACGATTAAACTATGGCACCACCATGTCAATTCAAATTCCTCACCTTTAAGATTTTATTATATCTAATGGTATTCTAATCTTTATCTAATTAGGTTCTAACTTACACGACATATTTTTGCTAAATGCAAAGATGTTTCTTTTGACATGAAAAGAGGCAAATGGTGTACTTATGTAGTATGATTTTTTTCAGTAGAATGATATAGCTTTTTTACTATTAACATGCTGCATAATAGTCAAAAGGGGAAGTGGATGATTTCTCCGCTTCTCCCTTTTGGCGCCTAAACATTAAATTTTAAACAACCCATATATGAAAGTAAAAAAAATCAGTTTTTTAATTTTGACACTATGTTTTTCCATATTATCCTGCAAACGTGGAGTTCCAAAAGAGGTTGTCGAATCCTACCGAAGCGAAAACATCTTATTTGAAAAAGGGGCCTCTGATATGGTAATTTCTAAAGAAGTAAATATTAGGGAAATAGAAGATAATTATAATAGTTTCCTTAAAGAAATAGACCCTAAGAAAAGGAAAGAGTTTGATAAAGATCAATTTCTTCTAACCACAATCAAGAATAAAATGGATTGTTTTTACGAATCAATTGATAAAGCAGTAACCATCAGTGATAGCCTGAGAGCCGCTTTAAATACCAACAACTTGTTTATTGAATCTTTATTGAACTCGAACCTTTCTGAAAAGGATGCTGAGGTGCAATGGGCCATAAATAAAGCTGCTTTTCACTTGTATGAATCTGAACTTGAACTTCAGTCAAAAGACATCCTTGAGTACAAATCTCAATTGTATGAACTTCAAAAGAATGCTTTATTGAAGTACGGTGTACAAGCCGTTCCCGTGAAAAAGAAGAACAAAAGGTAAGATACTGTAAGC
>CAZRNW010000167.1:1773-7652 GCA_964601535.1 uncultured Flavobacteriaceae bacterium | reverse complement strand
GGAAGTATAGGTGGTGATTTAATATTTATGACACGTGAGCCCTCAAATATTTTAGAGCGTATGAGAATTACTTCGGGAGGGAATATAGGTATACGCACTCAAAATCCTACCGCTGAATTGGAGGTGAATGGTTATACAAAACTTGGAACGAATGCACCGGCCATACAGGTTTACAGAATAACAGGAACTACCGCAGCAGCTCAGGGGAATACAGCGAATGTTCTTCTTCCTGCTTTTATAGTTCCGAATAAAATCATTTCGATTAATGTGATGGTAAACTGGAGCGGTGCACCGGGAGATTGGATTCAGCCGGGTTATACTATTGCTTCGGGATTCGAATTTAACTGGTATACTTCGGGTAATACAGTATATGTCACCAATAAAAACACAACATCCGGCAGTATATTAAATAAATTATTTATGGTAACTGTTGTTTACGAGCAATAAAAAAGTATTTATATGAAAAAGTTTCTAATAATTTTAGTGTCTTCGCTTAGTTTAGGATTGTTCTCTCAAACTCCCCAAAAAATAAATTATCAGGGTGTAGCAAGGGATGCATCAGGTAACATCATCAGTTCACCAATAGGTTTAAAATTTGAAATTTTTCAGGGAAGCCCCGGCGGAACTTTGGTTTACGAAGAAACCAACAATCAAACCCCTAGCAGCGTAGGTATATTTACAGCCGCTATAGGAGGAGGAACTGTTGTAAGCGGGAATTTTTCCCTCATCAATTGGGCTGCTGGTCCTTATTTCATTACTGTAAGCATGGACCCCTTAGGAGGAACGAGCTATTCAACAATGGGCACAAGTGAACTCTTATCAGTTCCGTATGCATTATATGCTGAGAATGCAGGAAATACGCAAACTGTAAACATCACCGGTCCGAATGTAATAGGAGCTTATCCGAATTATACGATATTGGCACCGGGTGCTTTGACAGCAAGTACGGGAATTTCTATTACAGGCGGTACTATCACCAATACCGCGCCAGACCAACCTGTTAGCATTGTTGGCCTAGGTTCGGCGACCGTTAGTGGTACTTATCCTAATTTTGTTATTTCAACTCCCAGTACCGCTACAGCAACACCTTCAAGCACCTTATCAATTAATCCACCTCATTCTATTACAACCTTAGGACCCAATAATTATTCTATCAGCATTCAGCCTACAAATATTTCAGGCTCTAATGTTCTTGGGTCTTATCCTAACTATACAATTTTAGCTGGTTCACCACCTAATATAATCGGTACAGGTGTTACAACTGTTACTTCAGCTGCAAATAGCTATACAGTAAATACACCTCCGGTTAACATGACTTTTCTTCCCGGTAATGGAACTTTATCTTATTCACCGGCTATTGGTCCCAATACTTTAAATATTACGCCAAATGTAACTTTCACAAATAATATTCTTACCGTTGGATCAAATACCGTATCAATTCCGGGTACCGGGGTTTGGACGAGACCAACAACAACTGCTGCAACATTAATTAATGCAAATGACTTTGTTGGTATTGGAATTACATCTCCGCCTAACCGTTTGTATGTTCTCGAAAGCAATCCAACCATAGCTGTTGTGGCAAAGAATACGCATACTACAACTTCTAATGCTAATGCAATGGGATTATGGGGAGAGTCGAACAATGCTCACGGAACTTCTGCAGGCGTTTACGGTGTTCATAATGGCGGAGGGAACGGTGTTACCGGAATTAGCAGCACTACCAGTTATACCAGTACAGCAGGTGTATATGGTTACGCAGCGGGTAGTGCAACAAGTAATGTAAGTATTCAGGCAGATGTTGCTATAGGAAATTCAACAGGAATTTTCGTGAACAGTTTTGCAGGCCATAACGGAACCGGACTTTATTCTTTGAAAGCTGGTTCAGCAGGTAATGCAGGAAAATTTGAAATTTCAAACGCAGCAAATCCGGCTGATGCTATGTTTGCAACAACCACAGGAACAGGAGCTGCTGTGCGAGCAGTTTCAGGAGGAGGAACAATTTCTGCTTTATCCGTTCATTTAGATAACGGGCACATCAAGTCTTCAAGCACTGCAGCGCCAACCCAGTTTAGTGTAACAGTTGCCGGTGGATTTACCACTCCCGGTTTCGCGCCTACATGTATTGGAACGGATGTGAAAGGTGTGATTTCATTTTCAACCAGTGCTACAGGTTTATTGGCTGTGAATTCGTTAGATATTCAATACAATTTTCAAAAACCATATTCGGTTGCACCTACTGTATTACTGACTCCAACTACAGATATAAAAGGTTTGAGTTTCATGGTACTTTCTTCTTCAACAACAAATTTTGTAGTGAGAATATTCCGTCCGAACGGCGCCACCTTCCCGCCATCAATTGCCGCCGGAACATTTTTTAATTTTAATTATTTTATAATCGAATAAAATGAAAAAACTATTTGTATTATTTTGTTTGCTGACGGCTATAGTCACATTTGGACAGGCACCGCAGTATTTAAATTATCAGGGTGTAGCACGTGACGCTTCCGGAAATATCATTTCATCACCTATTGGGATAAAGTTTGAAATTATTCAGGGAAGTCCGGGCGGTACAGTTGTATATGAAGAAACGAATAATCTGACACCAAGCAGTGCAGGAATTTTTACTGCTGCGATTGGTAATGGAATTCCGGTAAGCGGAACTTTCTCTCTGACGAATTGGGCCGGTGGTCCGTATTTTATTCGTGTTAGCATGGATCCCGCCGGAGGAACCAGTTATTCTGCAATGGGAACAAGTCAGTTACTTTCTGTGCCTTACGCATTGTATGCCGAGAAAGCAGGAAATACACAAACTGTAAACATCACCGGTCCTAATGTAACCGGAACTTATCCGAACTATACCATAACTGCACCGGCTGCCTTGATTGCAGGCACCGGAATTTCTATTACAGGTAACACAATTACAAATACGGCACCAAACCCAACAATAATTCCTTCCGGAATAACATCCATTACAGGAACCCATCCAACATTTACAGTTGATGTTCCGCCACCATCATTAGGGTATAATAGTTTAACAAATGTTTTAAGCTTAACACAAGGTACTGCAATTACAACAACAACTCTTGTCGGTTCAGGAAGTAATACAGTTAGTATGTTTGCGACAGGAATTGCAAGTGTTACTCCCGTTGGAGCAGGAAGTAATTTTACAGTCAGCGTTCATTCTCCTTCATTTACTGGAGTAGGGTCGACCACCGTTAGTGGTACCTACCCAAACTATGTGATTGCAACGCCGGGAGCTGCCACGGCTACACCAACTTCTTTACAAATAAATGCACCCCATAGTACTTCTACATTGAGCCCTAACAATTTTTCAATTAACATTGCTCCCACAACTATTAACGGACCGGGTGTGATAGGCGCTTATCCAAACTATACAATCACCGCTTCACCATCAACATCAATTTTCCCGGGCGGATCTAATGTGATAGTAAACGGTTCGTCTCCTCTTTATACCATCAGCGCTTCTACACCAACCATACAGATTAATGCACCTAATGCAGTAACACCATTGGGTTTAAATAATTATTCGATAAATGTGCCGCCAACAAATTTAACAGGAGCAGGGGTGGCATCCGTTAGTGGTACTTATCCTAACTATAGTATAACAGTTCCTTCTCCAACCATTTCTTCATCCGGTAATACAATAACAATTTCACAAGGTACTGCCGTTGCAACGGCAACTTTTGCAGCCGGGCCCTGGGCTACTACCAGTGGTGTTTTACATCCTGCTGCTAGTCCAACTAATGATAAAGTTGCAATTGGTCAAAATTCCGCTACATCTATGTTAGAGGTTGCTTTAAATGCCGGCGGAACCAATACACTGAATCCGGTAGCAACAATAGCTAACCTAAGTAGCAGTTTTGGTGGCGCAGCAGTGCTTCATGTTCGAAACACCAATGGCGCTACTACCGGAATTATCATGGATCAGGCTTCACAGGGTGATGGTATTGCGGTGAATTTGACTAACACAGGTAACGGAAGTAATGCCTTGCAGGTTAATCATTCCGGTACCGGTAATGTGGGTTTTTTCTCTTTAAATAATGCAACAAGTACAGGGCGTGTTATCGATGCCGCTACAAGTGGTTTAGGTACGGTTTTATCTGCAGTTAATACAAATTCACTTAGTACCGCTGCTACAATTTACGGAAACACAAATGGCAGTAACGCCATGTATCTTAATAATACAAATCCAACCGGTTCGGGTGCAAGCGTTAATTCAATCGGTACTGCGGTTTATGGATCCAACTCCGGACCATTTCATACGTTCCAGGCTCAAAACACAAATGCAACTCCCGGTATTTATGCTGGTTATTTCAGCGGAGGAATAAACGCAATAGGTAAAACAAGTGGAAGCTCATCATACTCCTTTAGAGCTCAAAATTCTTCATTAAATGATGTATTAACAGCTAGAGATGATGGAAATGTTGGTGTTGGAACTGGGGCTCCTAATGGAAAATTAGATATTCAGGCCAGCGCAACTTTTACCGGCTACGTTGTAAACATCAATAATCCAAATTCAGCAAATGGTAACCCCGCACTTTATTTAAGTACTGCCGGAAGCGGTGGCGGAATTTATGTTGCCAACTCCAACCTAACATCAAATGCAGGTAATTTTTATAATACAAATGCCGGAAGTACAGCTGCAGCTCTTGCAGTGCAAAACAACGGAAGCGGAAACGGCTTAGATGTATTTAATGTAGGCGGCGGAAGAGCTATTTCTGCATCTAATAATGCTACATTAACAACTGCTTTTTTTAATAATGCAGGAAATGGTTATGCTGTTTACGGACAGAATCCTTCTGCATCAACTTCGCGGGCTGCAAATTTTATTGGTGGTGTAGATATTATGGGAAAAACAAGCGGTGCAGGAACTTTCCCCCTTGTTATTACAAATGTTGGAAGCACAAATATATTTAATGTACGTGACGATGGACATGTAGGTATCGGTTATGCCAATCCTGCTTATAAATTGGCAGTAAGTGAAAGCACCAATGCTTTGTCTGCTATTTATGCAAATAACTCGTATAATTCATCATCTTCCCCGGGTGTAAATGGTGTAACGGGTCTTACACAAAATACACACAGTTTATCTGCAGGTGTTAGCGGACAAGCAACTGCCGGTAATGCAGCCGGTGTATTGGGAGAAAGTACTTCTGTTGGTCCGAGTATTTTCGGAACTAAAAACTCAGCTGGTAATGCGGGATTATTTTCGAATAATGCATCAGGAAACGCAAGTGATGCATTAATGGTAAGCACTAATGGAACAGGCGCATCTATTCATACAAAAAACGTTACAAGTGCAGGCGCAAACAATCTTGGTTTATTAATCGAAGATGGGCATATTGGTAGTTTGGCAGCTTCTATACCCACAAGTTCTGTTGGTGTTAGTTGCACTGCTTGTACAGGGGCATCACTATCAACTTACGCTAATGATGTTGCCGGAGCATTCAATATTACTATGACTGCAAGCTTCGGTGCAACTTTTGATTATACTGTGACTTACACTAAGCCTTATAGAAAAAATCCTGTTGTAGTTGTTACACCCGCGAATCTTGTTGGTGGGAATGTGGGAAAATATTATGTGACAAATAATGGAGGTCCAGGGAATTATACAGGATTCACTGTAACATTCATTGGAGGAATTTCCGGAGGTGCCGGGGTTGCTAAATTTAATTACATGGTAATAGAAGCTTCAAATTAATTTATTTATGAGAAAATTATTAATACTTTTTTTAGTTCTGTCAGTTGTAAAGGTTTTTTCACAAGCACCTGATTATTTAAATTATCAGGGCGTTGCACGCGATGCCTCCAATAATATTATAAGTTCAAGCATAGGACTCAAATTTGAAATTCTGCAA
>CAZRNW010000167.1:0-1763 GCA_964601535.1 uncultured Flavobacteriaceae bacterium | reverse complement strand
AAGGAAGTGCAAGTGGAATTCTGGTTTATGAAGAAACAAATACTTCATTGCCAAGTTCTGTCGGAATTTTCACTGCAGCCATCGGTGCAGGTTCGGCCACTACAGGAACTTTTTCAGCTATCAATTGGGGAGCTGGTCCTTATTTCGTACGCGTGAGTATGGATCCTGCGGGCGGAACTTCATATAATACAATAGGAACAAGCCAATTGCTTTCTGTACCCTACGCATTATATGCAAAAACTGCAGGAAACGGCACTTCGTTGCCAACAGGAACTTTAACAGGACAAACTTTGTATTGGGACAATCCATCGAGCACATGGATAGTGCATGATAATATATTAAACGACGGGAAACAAGTTGTTGTTGGTGAGAATTTGATTAACGGAAATAATAAAATGAAAGTAGCTACCTATAATTCGCTCGACAGCTCTGCAATTTTTGCCTATCATCCAAATGCAGCAGCAAATCAGTCAGCAATCAGGGGTTTTGCTTCAGGTTCTGCAAGTAATTCAGGAACCTTAACTTTTAATCCAATTATGGGCGGACATTTTATTGGGTATAATAATTTAAGTACCGGATCAGCAGTTGGCGCAGTTGGACAAGCTATAAGTCCAAGCGGAGATGCGATAGGAATGATTGCGATTGGATCTTCAAGCAGTGCTTTGCTTGGGAAATCAGTTGGCTTGTTTGCTTCTGCGACCGGACCAACCTATATTAATAATTTCGCTGCTGTTTTTGACAAAGGTAAGGTTGTAGTTAATGATACATTAATAATTAATACCAACGGAAACTTTGGTGATGTTTTAACCCGTGGAGTAAACGGTAAAGCACACTGGCAGGCAGCCGGTGCTGGCTCCGGACCATGGTTGCGTACAAATATTGGCGGTAATGATAATGTTCACTTGCAAACTAATTCTGATTTGGTAAATATCGGTTTACCTACAGGTGTTAGTGCCAATGAAAAATTACATGTACATAGCATTACAGGCGATGCTTATATTAATTTATCTACCAGTTTAGGTTCAAATAATGTTGGTTTAGTATTTGGTGAATCATCAAACATAAGCAAAGCATTTTTAGCATTTGATAATACCTCAAACTCTTTAACATATCGTCAGTTTGGTAAACGGTTTTTTTTTATGGAAGGAGCCAATCAGAAATTTTATTTCGGAAAAATTCCTAATTCAGCCTCATCCCTAAGTGCAATGAGTATTTATGATTCAATATTTAGTTCTACACCCAGACCAATATTAAGATTAATAAATACGGCAGGTTCTTCTTCAAATAATCCGGCTGGACTTTTCTTAGGTGATGATGCATCAAACGGAGTTTCGGTTTCCTACGACAAGCAAGGTGCAATTGATCATATGCATATTGGTAATCCAACACTTAGTAATTTTTATCATACATTCACAGATGCCGGCGAATATTATCCCGGCAGTAACGGAGGTGCGGGTTTTGCGAATATTTCTGGTGGACCAACTGCTACTTCTGATTTGTTTTTTAATGCTGCTGCAAACGGACGAATTGTATTTAATAATGGTCACATTAAAGCTGTTGGAGCAGCCCCTTCCGTTTCTGTTATTTCACAAGGAACAAACTTATCTTCTTTTGTGTTTACACCAACCATGATAGGTACCTCGAATAACGATACTAAAGGATATCTGCGTGCTATTTGTACATTCTCATTTGTATTTCAAATGTATAGCTCATCGCTGGATGAACTGGTTTACACAGTAACATTTAACAAGCCTTACGCTAAT